>CAZCVU010000142.1:0-6792 GCA_964501745.1 uncultured Flavobacteriales bacterium
TGTATTTCTTGGCGATCGAGATGACGAGCCGCAGATTGGCTTCGACCATCTCCTTCTTAGCCCGGGCGGCCTCGCGCTCGCCGCGTTGAACGGTCATCGTAATACGGCGGAACTCCGCAATCGGCATGCCGGTGCCGGTCGTAACTTCCGCCAGTTCGGTGCGCAGCGCTTTGGCCTCGACCCCGTGCTTCTCGACGAACTTCTTCCAGCCCTTGCCCGACAGCCGATTGACCCGCTGCATCCATTTGGGGTCGAGTTCGTGGCCGAGATGATGTTCCAGGAAATCGTCGCGTTTTACACCGCACGACAATACCAGGCGCATGATCTTGCCTTCGATGTTGGTAAGCCGCCGGTTAAGTCCATAGAGCTGGTCGACCAGCGCCTCGATGCGCGTGTTGTTGAGACGCACCGTCTCCATCAGATCAATCAGCGTCTTGCGGTGGCGCTCGTAGGTGCGTTCAGTCGACTTCGAGACCGGCGAGGCACTTTGGATGGCAACCAAACGCCGGTCCTGTGCCTTCTGCATTTTGTTGTAGGTCGAGGCGATCTGCTCGAAATTCTCGAGAACGACAGGTTTGAGAGCCAGCTCCATCGCCGCCAGCGAAACGTTGGTGTCCTCCATCTCGTCGGCGTCGTCATCCTCGGACTCCTCCGCCGACTGATCTTCGCTTGCCGCTTTGTCGCCGCCGTTGGCCGCACCGTTGGCACCCTTGTCGGCCGGCTTGCTCTCCGTCTCCGGATCCGCACCATTGCCCTCGGCGGTAACCGCCTGAACCTCGGGCCCGCCACCGTAGGTGGCATCAAGATCAATCACATCACGCAGCAAAATGCGCTCGTCAACGAGGGCATCGTGCCAATGGGTGATCGCACGCAGGGTCAACGGACTGTCGCAGATTGCGCCGATCAGTTTCTCGCGGCCGGCCTCAATTCGCTTGGCGATGGCAATCTCGCCCTCGCGGGACAGCAGCTCGACACTCCCCATTTCGCGCAGATACATGCGAACCGGATCGTCGGTGCGGCCGATATCTTCCTCGTCGACGTTGCCTTGCTGGCGGCTGACTTCGACTTCCTGGCCGTCCTCGCCACTCGCCTGCTCTTCCGGCTCGTCGCCTTCGACAACGTTGATGCCCATCTCGGAGAGGATCGTCATGGTATCTTCGATCTGCTCCGAGCTCATGCGATCCTGCGGCAGGGCGGCGTTCAGCTCGTCGATCGAGATGTAGCCACGCTCCTTGCCTTTGGCAATCAGCTTCTTGATCGCCGCCTCGGCATCCATCAGGGGGCCATCCGACCCTTCTTCAACCTGCGGCGCCGCCGCTTCTGCGCTTGCTGTCTTAGTTGCCATCCAGTCCAGCCCTCACGCTTGAGCAAAAGTCCAAATCTGAAGCGAATCTACGGCCGATATTTACGAACCTTCGCCGGCCGCAACCTTTCCCGACTTATAGTCGTCGATTTCGGCGACCCGCCGCTCGTCGACCTCGACATCTTCCTTGAATGCAAACACTTTGGCCTCATCCGCCGGGCCAGCCGTCTCCGCCATCTCCCGGCCCAATGTCTTCACCTCGGCCTTCCGTCGCACTTGTAACTGCAGATCAAAAACATGGCGCAGCCCCGCCCGCACCTCATCGGTAGGCGTTTCTGCACGTGCAAATGGAGCCAACAGCATAACCTGTGCGTCAAGAACACCTGCAAGCGTTTGTTCTTGCCCACTTTCTTTGAAGTGGCGCGTTACGTCGTCCGCGTCAAGGTCTGCCGAGCCCGCGCAGAGGTTTTGAAGTTCCTGACGCAGCTTGTCAAGGTCTCCGTCGAGCTCGAGTGCGTTGATTTCATCCGAGAATTCGCTCACCAGGCCGGGATGGATGGCGAGCGCAGCCAGCACCCCTTGCTGCCTGCGGCGGCGGGCAATATCGGCCTTTGAAGCGTCCGCGGGGCTGCCCTCGGGTGTCGCATCCCGGCGCCAACCGGTGGTGCCGGATGGCGCGCCCGATTTAGACCCGGCGGCCCACGATGCGCGTTCTGTGGTTCCCGACTGCGTGAATTTCCTGGCGCCGGTCCGGGCGGCGCGGAAGGTCTCCCATAGGCGGCTGCGAAATTCGTTGCGGTAGTAGCCTTGCACGCGCGCATCGGCGATGCCCCTCACCGCCTCGTCGAGGCGACGGTCCAGGTCGGCCCGTTGCTCCGGTGTATCGACAGGCTTCAGCCCCACCTCGAGGTCCCAGATCACATCGGCAAGTGGCCGGGCTTGCTCGAGCGCAGCCTGCATCGCCTTCCGGCCGTTCTTGGCAAGCAAACTGTCCGGGTCCTCACCAGGCCGCAGCATGGCGAACCGCAGCGACTTGCCAGGCGTCAACAGGGGAAGCGTTCGTACTGCCGCGCGTCCGGCGGCGCGGCGGCCCGCCTCATCGCCGTCGAAGCACAGAATTGGCTCGGGCGTATGCCGCCACAGCTCGGCCAGCTGAAGCTCCGTCAAAGCTGTGCCTAGCGGTGCGACACCGCCGCGAAACCCGGCCCGCACCAGCGCGATCACGTCCATGTAGCCTTCGGCGACAATCAGTGGCTCGCCGTCATATGCCGCCCGCCGAGCTTCGGCCAAGTTGTAGAGCATCCGGCTCTTATGGAAGAGCGGCGTGTCCGGCGAGTTGATGTATTTGGCGCTCTTAGCCGCGCCCATCAAACGGCCGCCGAAGGCGACGACACGGCCACGCCGGTCGGTGATCGGAAACAGGATCCGGTTGCGGAAGAAGGGATAGGGCGGGCGATCGTCTTCACTGGTTCGCAGCAGCCCGGCTTCGACCAGCGTCGCCAGATCGATACGCTGTCCGCTGGAGGAGTTGGAGATCCGCGACTCGAGCGCCTGCTTGACGTTACCGCCACCCTCGGGCGCGAAGCCGAGGCGGAATGCCGCGATCGCCCCGTCGTCGAGACCACGTCCGTGCAGGTAGTCGAGAGCCGCCCGACCGGCTGGCGCTTGTAGTTCCGCCGCGTACCAGTCGGCGGCAGCCTCCATGACTTCGGTCAGGCCGGCGCGGCGTTCTTCGCGCTGGCGCTCCTCTGGCGACTGTACCGGAACTTCAAGGCCGGCTTCGGCCGCCAGCCGCTCAACCGCCTCGGGGAATGGCGTGCCCTCGGTCCGCATCACAAAGCCGATGACATCACCGTGCGCGCCACAGCCGAAACAGTGATAGAAGCCCTTCTCCTCGTTGACCGTGAAGGACGGCGTCTTCTCGTTGTGGAAGGGACACAGGCCGGTATGTTCACGCCCCCGGCGGGTCAGCTTGACGCGCCGTCCGATGGTCTCGGCCAGCCCGATACGGGCGCGGATTTCGTCCAGGAAACGAGGTGGAAAAGCCATATTCAGCGGCGCAGCATTCGCAAAGATGGTACGTGCTGTACCGGCATGAATGATAGCATGCGTTCAACAGTCAACTGCAAGGCCGAGGGTGTCGCTACTCTACGGCAAGGGGCCGAACAGGTCCAAGAAAAAGGAGCCTAAATGATGCCGGATTCGCTTTCTTCACCCGCACTCGATCCGCAATCCGTAGCAGTCCGTTTGGGCTCGACCTACCCGTCGCCATTTCAAGAAATCTGCAAAAAACGCGAGAAACAGGCGCTGGGCGACGCGCTGGGACTCACACAGTTCGGCGTCAACCTGGTCCGACTCGCACCCGGTGCGGCATCCGCCCAACGGCACTGGCACACATGCGAGGACGAGTTCGTCTACGTTCTGGACGGGGAATTAACGCTGGTCACGGATGCCGGCGAGCAATTACTCGGCGCTGGCATGGCCGCGGGGTTTGCCGGCGGCACGCACGACGGCCATCAGCTGATCAACCGTAGCAGCGGGACCGCCACATATTTCGAAGTCGGCAGCCGCATCCCCGATGAGGAGGTTCACTACCCCGATATCGACCTTCACCTCGTGCGCAAGGCAGAGGGTGGCCATCGCTTCCAGCACAAGAATGGAGAAGCTTACTAGCTGGCCTCAGGACAGCAGCCGTTTGGCGATTGCGCCAGCTGTGGCGAAGTTCAGTTGTCCGGCGTAACGCTCGCGCAAGACCCCCATAACACCACCCATCGCCTTCAAGTTTTCGGCGTCCAACTCTTCGATCACCTGCGAGACCGCGGCCTCTATCTCGTCCTCGTCGAGCTGCTGTGGAAGAAACTGTTCGATGATCTCGATTTCGTCCGCCTCCTGCTGCGCCAACTCGAGCCGGCCACCGCGCTCGTACATAGCGATACTCTCATGGCGCTGCTTTACCATGGTCTGCAGCATGGAGAAGATTTCTTCCTCGGCAATTCCCTCAGAATTGCCTTTCGTCCGCGCCGCGATATCGCGGTCCTTCAAAGCGGCGAGAATCAGACGCACGGTGGAAACCGCATGCTGGTTTTTCGCCAGCATCTGCTCCTTGAGACTTTCTTTTAGACGTTCGCGTAGCATTGCCTGAGTACGGCCGAACACCGGTCTAATTCGGGAAGGGCGGGGACGGTACTAAATCCAAACGCGCTTGGCAAACCAACCAGGACTTGTCAAACCTTTGAGAATAAACGAGAAATTAATATCGCCAGCGAAAAATGCCAAAGCTGCTAGCGTCAAAAGCTACGGAGTCACAAGGGGTTGCAGCGGCGTTCTCGCAAGCGGCGACAAAGGGGCAGCTGCCGTGCGGCTATTTGCCGACGCACCAATTCTTTTGGCATCGCCGGGCATTTTGAGCGCCGCCAGGCCTATTGGGCCATGGCTCAATCCGCTATGATCGGTATCCTGTCGCCACTCCCTGCAGCCAGCCCAAGCGCACGTCAATGCCGGCCACGTCCACGCGAAATCCACAGAACGCGCCGCCGGGCACCACTGCCGCACTCGTGCTGGCGGACGGTCGAACCTTCTGGGGTCACGGAGTCGGCGCAACCGGTACCGTCGTCGGCGAGATCTGTTTCAACACCTCGATCACCGGCTACCAGGAGATTATGACCGACCCTTCCTACGCCGGGCAGATCATCACCTTCACCTTTCCCCATATCGGCAATGTCGGCGCCAATCCCGAAGATATCGAAACCGCGACACCGGCGGCGCGGGGTTGCGTCATTCGAGCCGATATCAGCGAGCCGTCCAATTGGCGGGCGGCGCAGCATTTCGACGCCTGGCTGAAAAGCCAAAACCTGGTCGGCATCGCAGGCATCGATACCCGGGCGCTGACCGTCGCCATACGCGAGGGTGGCGCACCGAACGGCGCACTAAGCCATCTTCCTGACGACCTGCCCGACCATCTGGCGCTTGCAGACCAGGCCCGCGATTGGCCCGGACTCGAGGGTATGGATCTCGCCCGCGAGGTGAGCTGCGCCCAGAGTTACATCTGGGAGGAAACCAGTTGGGCGCTGGGGCAGGGTTACGGCAAACTCGATGGCGACCAGCCGGCGAGCCGGCGGCATCATGTAGTAGCCGTCGATTTCGGCGCCAAGCGCAACATTTTGCGCTGTCTCGCCTCGCTCGGCTGCCGCGTCACCGTGGTCCCGGCGACGGCGAGCGCCGAGGATGTGCTGCGGCATCAGCCTGATGGCGTATTTCTCTCCAATGGTCCGGGCGATCCGGCCGCGACCGGCGAATACGCCGTACCGATGCTGCAAAGCCTGCTCGACACGGGACTGCCGATGTTCGGCATCTGCCTCGGGCACCAACTGCTGGCGCTGGCGCTTGGTGCGCGCAGCGAGAAGATGCATCACGGTCACCGCGGCGCCAACCACCCGGTCAAGGATCTGGCGACGGGTAAGGTCGAGATCACCTCGCAGAACCACGGCTTCGTCGTGGTTGAGGACTCGCTGCCCGCAGGCGTGGCAATGACCCACGTCTCACTGTTCGACGGTTCGCTCGAAGGTATCGCAGTCGAGAATCGTCCCGTTTTCGGCGTACAGTATCACCCCGAGGCGTCGCCCGGTCCGCAGGACAGCCACTATTTATTCGAACGCTTCGTCGCGATGATGGACGAAAGTTGATGGCTTTGTCGTCGGAATGCGGGCTCGCATATCGAGAGCCACACCCCGCAGCCCACAGAAATCCTTCGCTCCACCGCTTTGGCACCACGGTGAGATCAACATAGCCAATGCCAAAGCGAACAGACATCGACTCGATCCTGATCGTTGGCGCCGGGCCGATCATCATCGGCCAGGCCTGCGAGTTCGATTACTCGGGGACACAGGCCTGCAAGGCGCTGCGCGAAGAGGGTTACCGCGTCATCCTGGCCAACTCGAACCCGGCCACCATCATGACCGATCCGGGCACCGCCGACGCGACCTATATCGAGCCCATCACACCAGAAATGATCGCCCGCATTATCAAGGCCGAGCGGCCGGATGCGTTACTGCCAACGATGGGCGGCCAGACCGCGCTGAATGTGGCAATGGCGCTGGCTGACGATGGCACGCTCGAACGCTATGGCGTCGAGATGATCGGGGCCGGGATCGAGGCCATTGCGATGGCCGAAGACCGGCTGCTGTTCCGCGAAGCCATGGAACGGATCGGGCTGGCGTGTCCGCGTTCGCGGCTCGTCCGCAATCAACGTGAAGCGCAGGATGCAATGCAGCATGTCGGGCTGCCGGCGATCCTGCGCCCTTCCTTCACGCTGGGCGGCACCGGCGGCGGCGTCGCCTACGATGCCGAAGAGTTTTCCGAGCTCGTGGAGACCGGCCTGCGGGCCTCGCCGGTCGGCTCCGTGCTGATCGAGGAGTCGGTGCTGAACTGGAAAGAGTTCGAGATGGAGGTGGTGCGCGACCGCAACGACAACTGCATCATCGTCTGCTCGA
>CAZCVU010000143.1:0-6748 GCA_964501745.1 uncultured Flavobacteriales bacterium
TGGCAGGGGCGGGACAACCATATTTTCCGTGCGCGCGTGTCTGAAGCCAGCCATATTTGCGGCTGCGGATCCCAAAGGTAGTACGAAAGAACGAGGGAACCCATGCGCGATTACATGGAGCGGCTGCGCGCCGCCGGCGACCGATCGCGAAATCGATCCCGAATTCGCACTCGCGGCGATCACGCACAAGGTTCAGAAAACAACCAATAAGGCGGTTCCTTTCAACCATGTGAATGGGTCCGATCTTCCGCTTATCACCTATTGCGAGCGCGATGCCGGGTGCAGAGACCGTAGACCTGGAGGATTATTTCGGGAGTGCCGGTTAGCCGCCGTCGTTGCGGATTTGTCTTCGCCCCTACCGGTTAGGGCTGACACCAAGGCTCACGCGGACTACGATCAAATTGCGTCAGCCGGGCACCAACCATACTCACTGGCGCTGTGATTTGGTACTGTTGGAGGGAGATCAACTTCTGGGAGGACGCAATGGGAAATGAGAGTTCCGTGACCGAAGGCGGCGAGGAAGTATCGCTCGAAGAACACATCAGCACTCTGCAGGAGAAGCACGCCAAGCTCGAACAGGCGTTGGCAGAGGAAAACAGCCGACCGATGCCAAATGCCGTGGCGGTCAAGGAAATCAAACACCAGAAACTTGCGATCAAGGATGAGATAACGAAGCTTGGCGGCCGATGAGGTGTGGCCTAGGCCGCTAGTTAAGTGAATGATGTAGCGGCGAAGCCGACAGCCTGATCCGCACGGCGAATGCGCATCCGGCCTATATCGCCGATGTGCGTTCCCTCAAGAGAAACCTCCGCACTTTGCCCGTTGAAGTCTTCGGCAACGGATCGAACACGATGGCTCTCGGGCATTTGTCGTGCGCCATATTGTCACTACAGATCGCGATCAGTTTCTCCGCATCCGCCTTGCCATCAAGTTTTCGGATCACGAATGCACAGGGGATTTCGCTCCAATGTCGTATCTGTTTTGGCTCATCGCGGGTCCCATGCGATGTGCAGCTATCAGGTCGATGCCTCGCAATGTCGGCGATGCGCCGTCGAGATACCGGCTAGTCGGCGATCGGTACGGCGATAACCTCAGCCGGCTTGCGACCTGCCTTGATCGCTTTGGCGGTCGCCGCATCGAGTTCGATCCTCGTGCACAGACCCAGTTCCACCGGGCTTCGCGGCCGCAAATTCGGGCTGTTCCAGTGCGTGCGGTCGCGGATCGCGTTGATGGTCGGCTTTGTCGTGCCGATCAGACGGCCAATCTGCCCGTCCGTTAACTCCGGATGATTGCGCAGGAGCCAGGCGATGCAGTCCGGCTTATCCTGGCGCTTAGCGACCGGCGTATAGCGCGGTCCACGGCCCCGCGCGACGGGTCGCGGCACGTCTGACTTGGCCATTTCGAGGCTGGCGCTCCCGTCGGCCTCTGCTCGTGCTATTTCCTCACGTGTTAGTTGCCCGTTGGTCACAGGATCAATGCCGACCATGCCGATCGCCACTTCGTCGTCTGCGATCGCTTGGACCTCCAGTTGGTGAAGGCCGCAAAACTCAGCGATTTGATTGAAATTCAGCGTTGTGTTTTCGACGAGCCACACTGCCGTCGCCTTCGGCATCAATGGAATTGCCATGGGGTCTCCTGAATGGCCCGTCGGCGGTGACCGTTCGGACGGGCAAATGTGAGCAAGGTCAGTTGGACGTTGCGGCGCATACTATATCGGCCGGGCCGGCGTCGCCAAGCTGGTTCTCCGTTGCGGCTCAAAGACTAACGGACTTGCAGGTGGCACTAGTTGCGATCAAACTCAAGCAATTGAGCAATCGTCGGGGAGAAACATTATGGATGAGGATCTCGAACCCCGCGTCAAGCGACCGGCACCAAAGAACCTCGAGGTCATGTCGATTGAGGCACTGCATGAATACATTGCCGAACTTCAAGCGGAGATTGAGAGAGCGCGCGGGGCGATTGCCCTTAAGGAGACGGCGCACGGCGCGGCCGAAAGCATATTTCGCTCATAGTGGCGCATGACGCAGCCAAATCCTCAACACGGCCTACCGGCCCGGACCTGGCCACACCGGCTTGCCAGAGCCGCGCGCCGGGTCATTCGTATGACCGGCATGGACATCGTGCGGCATCCGCCGGAAATATCGGGCATCGCTGACATAGCGCATCTGTTGCAACTCAACCGTATCGACGTCGTTCTCGATGTCGGTGCCAACATTGGGCAGTATGCGGGCCAGGTGAGGCGTCGCGGTTATCGTGGCCGGATTGTTTCATTCGAGCCCGTTGTATCTAACCATATGGGCCTTACGAAGGCGGCGGCACGCGATACGAACTGGATTGTCGCCCCGCGAATGGCCCTCGGCGAGGAGGATGTCGAGACGGAAATCCAGGTTTCGGCATACTCGGATATGAGTTCGCTGCTACCGGCTACCAGCGAAACACAGACGGCCTTTCCACGTGCCAGCGCTATGGTGGCAGAACCGGTCAGCAAGCGCAAACTGGACGGCCTGTTCCGCGACTATGTGCAAGCTGACGAGCGGAGCTTTCTGAAATTGGATACGCAGGGTTTTGAACGCCATGTTCTGGACGGAGCCGAGCAGGTTCTGCCTCTTATCCATGGGCTTCAACTCGAGCTTTCGCTGGTGCCGTTGTACGAAGGCGAATCCTTGTTTGACGAGCTTCATGAGCGTGTTTGCTCGCTGGGTTACGAGCCTTATCTCTTCGCCCCCGGATTCTACAGCCGCCGTATCGGCCGCCAACTACAGGTCGACTGCGTATACTTCCGCACGGCCATGCCAAAGTGAATCCTACGATCTGGCGCTGCCGACCAGGCTGGGCGCGCCATTGCTGGCGCGCCCGTTGTATTTTTTCGTTGCTTGGGTGTTGAGAGTCTTGCTGTGGTTTATGCAGCTTCGCGTTCGAGCGCCTTCTTGTCGTCCACGGCGATCTCGATTGTGCGTGGCTTCATCGCCTCAGGCAGCTCTCGCTTCAGTTCGATGTGCAGAAGTCCGTTCTCCAGATCTGCGCCGACCACCTGCATATAATCCGCAAGGTTGAAGCGGCGCTCGAACACCCGTTCGGCGATGCCTCGGTGCAGATACCGACGCTCGACCGCGTCGTCCTTATCCTTGCGGCCGGTGACGGTCAATTGGCTGTCCTTAACTTCGATGCCGAGGTCTTCCTGTGAAAACCCAGCCACAGCCATCGTCAGGCGGTAGGCGTCCTCGCCGGTTTTCTCGATGTTGTAGGGTGGATAGGACGAAACGTCACCCGCTCGGGCAACACCGTCCAACTGGTTCAGCAACCGGTCAAAACCGATCGAGCTGCGAAAATAGGGAGTCATATCGAAAGTACGCATAGCCATATCCTCCTTTGAAGCGACATGGGTGTAATTGAAGTCCGCCAACTGGCCAGACTTCGGTTCAAACCAGCTGCGAGCCCACAATAGCGGCACTCATCAGCATGTTAGATGTAAGAAACACTCGCCAAATTTCAAGAGGTTACGGCACCCGCCGCGCTACGCGGCAAAGTGTCAAATAGCTAAGAAACAAACTATCTTGAAGTCGGCAAGCCCGTAGGCCCTAGGATTCGAGCCCGAATTTCTCGAAGCGCTTGTTGAACTTGGCGAGTTGTCCACCGGAATCCAGGAGTCGATGTACGCCGGTCCAGGCGGGATGGGTCATTGGATCGACGTCGAGCTTCAACGTATCGCCGGCCTTGCCCCAGGTGGAACGCGTTTGATAGGTGGTCCCGTCCGTCATCTGCACGGTGATTTCGTGGTAATCGGGATGGATATCTTTCTTCATCGCCGTAATTCCGCCATTGATCAAGCGGGGGCTCTATAGCCCAGCATCTTGGCTTTTGCAAGAATTTGCCTGTTGCCGGACCACATGCCGAGGGCACAGGGGGAGTATCGTCTTCCTTGTCGCAAAAAACGCGCACTGTTATACCCGCCGGTCCCGCTACGGTGTCAGGTGAGCGGACGGAGAAACATATCAATGCGCGTTTTAGTCAAGATACATCATACGGCGGCCGGCAACCGACCAGTCCGGGCCACAGTGTGAAGCGGCGCCTAGCGTGACCTATTCAGCCGATTCCCTGACCGTCAGCAGTGTCGAGAACGAGCCTCCGCGCCAACGGGATCTTCGCGTGTTGCGGCCCTTGCTTGGCTATCTCAGGCCGTACCGATCTGCGGTGGCCGGCGCGCTCGTCGCCCTGGTTGTCGCCGCGGCAACAGTTATGGCGATCGGCCAAGGTCTGCGGGCTCTCATCGATAAGGGCTTTAGCGGCGGCGACGAGGGGCTCCTCGACCAGGCACTGCTGGGGTTGCTCGTCGTCATCGTCATACTCGCGATGGCGAGCTATTCGCGTTTCTTCCTGGTTTCATGGATTGGCGAGCGCGTGGTGGCGGATATCAGGCGCGCGATATTTCAACACATTATCAAGCTGAGTCCTGGGTTTTTCGAGATTACCCAGACCGGCGAAGTGCTGTCGCGGTTGACGACCGACACGACGCTGCTGCAGGTCATCATCGGCAGTTCGGTCTCGGTGGCGCTGCGCAACACCCTGCTGTTCGCCGGTGGCACGATCATGTTGGCGGTCACGAACCCGCGGCTGACTGGGCTCGTATTCCTCTTTGTGCCGTTCGTCATCGCGCCAATCATCTTCTTTGGTCGCCGCGTGCGCCGCCTGTCGCGCGCATCGCAGGACCGGCTTGCGGATGTCGGTGCATTTGGTACGGAGACTCTCAGTTCCGTGCGCACGATGCAGGCTTTCACGCATGAGGCGGTTGATCGCGAGCGCTTTACCGGCCACGTTGAGCGCGCCTTCGGTTCGGCAATTGAACGCGTTCGCGCCCGGGCAATGCTGACAGCACTCGTGATCATGCTGGTGTTTGGCGCCGTGGGAACGATTCTTTGGATGGGGGGGCAAGACGTCATTGCCGGCCGAATAACTGCCGGCGAACTATCGGCGTTTGTATTCTATGCCGTCATCGTGGCTGGCTCGGTTGGCGCGATTTCGGAAGTGCTGGGTGATCTGCAGCGCGCTGCTGGGGCAACGGAGCGGTTGCTGGACTTGCTCTCAACGCAACCCGATATCGCGGCACCGGAGTCGCCCCTTGAGTTGCCGGATCCTGCAGAGGGTCGGGTCGCCTTTGAAGGCGTCACGTTTTCTTATCCTTCGCGGCCGAACACGCCGGCGCTGGTCGACTTCGATCTGGATGTCAAACCAGGTGAGACGGTTGCTGTCGTTGGGCCGAGCGGTGCAGGCAAGTCGACCGTTTTTCAGTTATTGCTCCGGTTCTACGATCCCCAGGATGGCCAGGTCGTCGTCGATGGCATCGATGTCCGCCAGGCAGATCCGGCGTTGCTTCGTACGCGCATCGGGTTGGTGCCGCAGGATCCAGTCATATTCTCGGCCGATGCCGCCGAAAACATCCGCTATGGCCGACCCGACGCCCATGACGCGGAAGTGCGTGCCGCTGCGGAGGCGGCAGCCGCAACCGAGTTCCTCGATCGTTTGCCGGACGGCTTTCACACGCATCTCGGCGAGCGCGGGGTTAGGCTGTCCGGAGGCCAGCGTCAGCGCATAGCGATTGCGCGCGCAATTCTGCGCGACCCCACACTCTTACTTTTGGATGAAGCGACGAGCGCGCTCGACGCTGAATCAGAGCATCTCGTTCAGCAGGCGCTTGAGCGACTGATGGCGAATCGGACGACGATCGTCATCGCGCATCGCCTGGCGACCGTGCTGATGGCCGATCGAATCGTTGTGTTGGACGAAGGTACGGTCGTCGCGCAGGGCACTCATGCCGAGCTCATAAAACGCGGAGGTCTATACGCCCGGCTTGCCGAGCTGCAATTCAATCAAGGCCAAGCGCTCAGTTCAGAGGCGGACACTGCCGCCGGCTAACGCTGCGTCAGCTTGAACTCGATACGCCGGTTACGCCGGAAGGCGATCTCATCGGTGCGGTCGTCGATCGGTTGATACTCGCCGAACCCGGTGGCAGCCAGTCTTGTTGCCGGTATCCCCTGGCGAATCAAGAATCGCACTACCGAGATCGCCCGCGCCGTGGACAACTCCCAATTGGAGCGGAAGCGTTCGTTGCGGATTGGCACGCGATCAGTGTGTCCATCCACCCGTAGGATCCAGTCGATATCTTCCGGAATCCGATTGGAAATATCGGTTAGCGTCCGCGCCAACTGGGCCAGTTGCGGCTCGCCGCCGAGTCCGATCTCTGCGGATCCAGACTCGAAAAGCACTTCCGACTGAAAAATAAACCGATCTCCAACGATTTGGATGTCCGGTCGATCACCAAGCATCTCGCGGAGCCGCCCAAAGAACTCGGAACGATAACGGGCAAGCTCCTGGACCTTTCCGGCCAGGGCAACGTTGAGCCGTTTCCCGAGATCGCTAATCTGCGCCTTCTGCTCACGGTCGTGCGCCTCGGAAGCCTCCAGGGCCGCGTTGAGCTGTTGCATTTGATCTCTGAGAGCGGCTATCTGGCGATTGAGCAACGCCACTTGTGCCTTGGCCGCAACGGATATTTCTCTCTCGGCCGTGAGCTGCTTGTCGCTGGTCTCCGCGCGCTGCATCAAAGTCTTCAGATCGCGCTCGAGCTGTTCGCGCAGCGTGGTCATCGCCAATATATCCTGTCGCAATTCGGCAAGCTGGTTGAGCTGAAGCGTGATTGTCTCTTTGTCGGCTTCGATACTCACCAGAGCTTCATCGAGTTGTGCCTGAGCCGCCG
>CAZCVU010000144.1:0-6743 GCA_964501745.1 uncultured Flavobacteriales bacterium
GGGTTGCTTGGCCCAAACGGTGCCGGCAAGACCACTTGCTTCTATATAATCACCGGTCTAATCGCGGCTGACTACGGTCAGATCACGCTGGACGGCCAGGATATCTCGGACCTGCCAATGTACCGCCGCGCCCGTCTCGGCATCGGCTACTTGCCGCAGGAAGCATCGATTTTTCGTGGACTCACGGTTGAACAGAATATCCGTGCGGTACTCGAACTTACGGAACATGACCACGATCGCCGGGAGGCAATGCTCGATACATTGTTGGCAGAATTCTCGATCAGTCATCTCCGCCGAACACCATCGCTCGCGCTTTCCGGCGGCGAACGCAGACGCGTTGAGATCGCTCGCGCCTTGGCGTCGCAACCACACTTCATCTTACTCGACGAACCGCTTGCTGGAATTGACCCAATCGCCGTGCGCGACATCCGCGATCTGGTCGCTCACCTTAAGCAACGCGGCATCGGCGTCCTGATTACCGAACACAATGTCCGCGAGACTTTGGATCTCGTCGATCGCGCATACATTCTACACGAAGGGCGCGTGTTGATGCAGGGCGCGCCATCCGAGATTGTCGCCCACAAGGAGGTTCGGCGGGTCTATCTTGGCGAAAGGTTCAGCCTCTAGAGCGGCGAAGAGTCATCATGGCGCTAACAACCCGCCTGGACCTTAGACAGACCCAGACACTGGTCATGACGCCGCAGTTGCAGCAGGCGATCAAGCTGCTGCAAATGTCGAGCATCGAACTTTCCACGTTCGTCGAGACAGAATTGGAGCAAAATCCGCTCCTGGAACGCGACGATCCCGAAGACGGCGGGCCGGCGGATTCCTCATCGGACGAGGTCGATTCCGACGGTTTCGACGATGCCGACAGCGGCGAAGATGCCATGGAACTGACCATGGCCGAAACGATTCCGAGCGATGGCGAGCAGCCACTCGATACGGACTTCGAAAACGTCTGGGACGATGGCGAGATGGAGGCTGGCGGCGGCGACTACGACGCGGTGGCCTTTGCCGACTCCTACAGTGGATCGGGCGGCCGCGCAGATTTCCAAGAGCCGACAGACGGCCTCGAAGCAACACTCAGCGGCGAGGAGACGCTTCGTGACAAACTGCACGCCCAGATAAATATGGATCTTGCAAACCCGGCGGACCGCATGATCGGTCTCCTGCTGGTGGATATGCTTGACGACAGTGGTTGGCTTTCGGGCGACTTATCTGCAGTTGCGGAGACGCTGGGGTGCGACCTGGAGCGGGTAGAATCGATTCTCGATCAGCTGCAGCGTTTCGAACCGCCGGGCATCTTCGCGCGCAACCTGCGCGAATGTCTGGCCCTGCAACTGAAAGACCAGGATCGGCTGACGCCGGAGATGGACGCGCTGCTCGACAACCTTGATCTGGTAGCGAAGGGTGATGCCAGCAAACTGATGCGGAACTGTGGCATCGACAACGAGGAGCTGGGCCTGTTGGTCGCCGAGCTCCGGACGCTCAACCCGAAGCCGGGCGAGGCCGACAACACAGCGGTGGTGCAGGCCGTCGCACCCGACGTGCTGATGCGCCAGCATCCCGACGGAAGCTGGATTATCGAGCTCAATCCTGAGACGCTGCCGCGTGTGCTCGTGAATAGTCAGTACTACAAGAAGATCAGTCGAGAGGCGCGCGAGCGCAAGGACAAGGACTACATCTCCGAACGTTTCCAGACGGCGAACTGGCTCGTCAAATCGCTACATCAGAGGGCGACAACGATTCTCAAGGTAGCTGGTGAGATCGTGCGGCAGCAGGACGGCTTCTTTGCCAGGGGCGTGGAGCATCTGCGACCGCTTATTCTACGTGATATCGCCGAAGCGATCGAAATGCATGAGAGTACGGTCAGCAGGGTCACATCGAACAAATATATCGCGACGCCACGCGGAACTTTCGAGCTGAAGTACTTCTTTACGTCCGCCATCGCGAGTGCGTTGGGCGGCGATTCATACTCCGCTGAATCGGTGCGCTTTCGCATCAAGAAGCTCATCGATGATGAATTAACCGAAGCGGTGCTTTCAGACGACAAGATCGTCGAGTTCTTGCGAATTGATGGGATCGATATTGCGCGGCGCACCGTCGCAAAATATCGGGAAGCCATGAACATTGCGTCATCGGTGCAGCGCCGCCGCGAGCGATTGCGTGAATTCTGACGAGCCGGATCTCCATGCTCCGCTGCGTAGACAGGACGCTCCATGGATGCGAAGCAGCAGCTATCAGCTGGCGCACAAGCGCAAGGATTTCGGGATATTGACTCGCAATATGACCCCCATTATCGTGCCCCGGCGCAAAGCACTGCGACCGACGCCCATCCCGCAATCGCAGAGCCGCGAATTGACCTAGACACAACGGCCTATGCAACTTTCCGTCACTGGCAAACAGCTTGACGTGGGCAATGCGCTACGCGGTCACATAGAGCAGGCACTCCCGGCAACCGTCGCCAAGTACTTCGATAATGCCACTGGTTCGCAGGTAACCTTATCAAAGGATGGCCAAAGGTTTCGCGTTGATATCACCGTCCACGCCGGCAAGCGGATCGTCATTCAGGGTCACGCCATCGCCGGCGATCCCTATGCGGCGTTCGACGGGGCGTCTGACCATGTCGCCAAACGCCTACGGCGATACAAACGCCGTCTCCGCGACCACCACAAACGACATGGCACCTATGAGAAATCGCAACGCGCCCTGCAATATGTTCTCGCGGCCGAGCCTGAGACGCCGGTAACAAGCGAGACCGACGCCCCAGCGGAGAATGATCATCCTGTGATCGTCGCCGAGGCCGAAACCGAGATCGAGACGCTGTCCGTCGGCGAGGCTGTGATGCGTATGGATCTTAGAGAATTGCCGACGCTGATGTTCCGCAACAGTGCTCACGGTGGTCTTAACACGGTCTATAGGCGCGACGACGGCAACATAGGGTGGATCGACCCGCAAGACAGTCCAGCTTCCGGTCGCAAGATTTAAGCAACAAGGGCGCGATAGATGAACCTTGCTGAACTGCTTGATCCGGACTGCATAATCGCGAACCTGTCCGCCACATCGAAGAAACTGGCTTTGCAAGAACTCGCGAAGCGCGCGGCCGAACTCACGTCTCTGCATGAGCGTGCGATATTCGATGTTTTGCTGGAGCGCGAGCGCCTTGGCACGACCGGCGTTGGGAATGGAATCGCAATCCCTCACGGCAAGTTACCCGGACTCGACCGTATCTATGGAGTATTCGCGCGCCTCGAAGCGCCAATCGACTTCGACGCCGTGGACGACAAGCCCGTCAGCTTAGTCTTTCTTCTGCTTACACCGGAAACTGCTGGTGCCGATCATTTGAAAGCCCTGACTCTGATCTCACGTCTGCTGCGCGATCAACGGCTCTGCGAAGAACTGCACGCGGCAAAAGACGCGAGCGCACTTCGAGCGCTACTGCGAGACAATGCCACGAGCCAGGCGGCGTAATACCAGCACTCTTGCCGTGGCATAGGCGGCTATCCGCAGTGCCTCCAGAAGCATCCTCGATGACGGCTCGAGTAGACGCCGCGCCTTCAGTGCACACTCACCGGATAGAGATCGTGTTGGCGGACCGCCATGACCGCAGTGACATAGTCCTCGGCAATCCCCAGTTGGCGACCGTCGGCGCTACTGAAGAGGAAGCAAGGCATGTCCTTAAACACAATCGGCTTGACGTATGCCAACTCGTCCGCGCCAAGCAGACAAAACTCCTGACTGGTCATTTCGCGGAGTTTCTTCATATCGATCATGGCAACCTCCTTAATCGACAGTCTTGTCTTTGGTGCGATCAGCGTGCGGATCAACCGAGATCTGACTCGACCGGCTTCCGCCGGCCATCTTGATCGCCACCTTACGCACTCGCGTCTCGGGCTCGGGCCGCACCAAATCGATGTTTAAGAGACCGTTGATCAGCTCCGCACTGTCGACCTCAAGCCCATCTGCCAAGACGAATGCGCGTCGGAACTGTCGTGCGGCGATGCCCCGGTGAAGGAAGACTCCTCCGACATCCCCATCGTCCAAATGCCGGCCCCGTATCTCGAGCTGGCTGTTCGTAACTTCAACCGAAAGATCACTTTCGGCAAACCCGGCGACGGCCAGCGTTATGCGTAACCGCCCGCCCGAAATCTGCTCGATATTGTACGGCGGATAACCGTCGGCCGATTTCTTGGTAATCTGGTCGACGATATCTTCGAAATGCTCAAAGCCCAACAATAACGGACTATTGAAAAGCGATACCCGCGCCATGGTTCGGTCGCCTCCTTTCATGAGCACGCCGCAACTAATTGCCAAGCCCGCTCAGCGGCACCCGGCATCTACAAGGTAATCAAACCTTGTCTGTGGTTTATGTGGGAACTGCGCCAGGCACATACAAGTGCATGAAATGCGGAGGTTTTCTCGGGATCAGCTCGACCGGCACACGCCCCACCGACGATGCCGCAGGTTTGGTTTCAGCGAACCGTCATGCACGTACAACTCGCGAGCTGGCTGACCTTGTGTGAAACGCTGCCCAAGAGTAGGCCACGGAAGTCGCCGAGCCCCCGGCTCCCCATGACGATCAAGTTAGCTTCTTCACGCGGAACACAAGCAAGAATGGTGTCTGCGGCGTCACCTTCCTCGACCAACAAGTCGACATTTTGCACTCCCAGTTCGCTCGCCTTTTGCGCCGCGGCGGAGAGGATGCGGTGACCGAGCGCCGCCAGCCCAGAATGGAGATGCCTGGTATTCTCTCGCGCATTCGCTACCGCCTGCATCCCCTGCTGGATCTGCTCGGCGGACATGTTGTCCGTGATTCCGGCAGAGACATCAGCCTCAGTTGCCGCGAGATGCTCTGACTCAACGAGCCGGGACACGGTCTCCGACCAGTCTGTTGTCGGTACAACATTGAGCAGAACCAGTCTCGCGGCATACTTCGCTGCAATATCGCAGGCCAGCAGTAGTGCCTTCTCGGCATGATCCGATCCATCCAACGGCACCAATATTGTTTTGATCATGTCGGTATCCCCCTTGGCGGGTTTCATACCTGGACGTTGAATTGATGGCATAATTTCCGGGTAAAAGCATTGACGCACGTCAAACGAATCGGCCCCTCGCCGGCCCGTGCTTCGGCAGGTTCGCGCGACAAGGAAACATGTTCGCGAATCCGCATCGTGGTCATTCGAACGGGCTATGCCAGCGCCAAACTGTGTGCTGAATTGACCGTCGGCAACCTTGGTGCGATGCTGCTGCCGGATGAAGTTGTCCGGCAACCACAGTCGCCGCGTTCTTCAAAAGCCGTGCCGGCATACTGGAGGGATTACATATGTGGAAAAGTTCAACCTCTGTCTTGCTTGGAACTATCTTCGCGGCAGCCTTGTTTGTCGCGCCGGTGGCGACAGCGTCAGCCGCACCCCAGGCACTTGGACTGGCCGCGACGCCAGAGCCGATACCGCTGCATTGTGAGGACGGGCTCTGCACGGCCTTCCTGACGGCCTTCTGCCTGCAAGAGAAGCGGCCACAGCCGGAAGACGGCATTGCCTACCTGCCAACCGAAAGCAGCGAGATTAATCTTCTTGTCGGCACCAAGGACGGTCGGACTCTGATGCTGCCAGGGCGCGACTATGTCGCGTTTTATGCACGCAATCACACCGCCGTAATCGCCAAAGTAGAGCAGCGAAAGCTTCTCGAACTCAACGCGGAGAACATCGCGATTCAGGTTGGTTCGCTTAGCTCGCTGATCCCGGAAGAGAGGCCTGGAGATCTCTATCCGCAGAGTGCCGAGGAACTTGCCTTCGCCACCGGCCCGTATCGTGCCGCTGCAGAACGGTATTTCGACAAAGGATCCCATGCCGAGCGCACGGCCATTACGGCCATGTTGATCAATAATCTGCCGAAGGTTGGAGACGTCGAGGTAGCGCGTGGCGAGTCTGCGTGGACGGAAATCTTGGACAAGCAGGGGATCAAGGGCTTCAGCGAATCAGGCAAAGGGCTTGCCCGGACAACATTCGAGAATTGTAAGGAGATTACCGGTAGCACGATGAGGTCGCTTTCGTTGCGCAGTTGCCTGGAGATCAGGCACGGTCGGCTGCAGTCGAGCACGAACCGGGATTACTGGAAGTCGCTGCTGCTGTTCTAGTGTCCGTGTGGACCACACGCAGTAAGGTCACCGGCCGATCGTGACACCCGTATTGGGGTTCAGGGTCGGCCGGACAGTCCCAAACACGAGCACTTGACGCGACGACTGGGTCATCGCATTGCTCCGATTGGACGGCTCCAGCTTGGGGCAACTCTTGCCGGAGCGCTGCCAGCAAGACACCGATGAACCGCGGGAGCAGATATGACGGATCCCTTCTCCAGCAATAGACCCGTAGGTCCGGCACCAAAACCGGACGAGGTGTCGTTTGACCTAGAGCACGTCCTGCACTCGATCGTTTCGGTACGCGCGCACATCCCCGAAGACGCCATGACCGCATCGATGCTTGGCACCGACCGGGCCGGCCATGGCGTCCTAATCAGAGACGATGGCCTGGTTCTGACGATCGGCTATCTGATCTCCGAGGCGGATGGCGTGTGGTTGATTGATCAAAAAGGGCAGGCGACCAGCGCCTATGTCGTAGGCTACGACCAGGAAACGGGATTTGGCTTGGTGCAAGCCCTACAGCGGCTCGACCTGCCGTCCTTGGAATTGGGGAATTCCAGCGACCTGCACGAAGGTGACCCGGTCATTATCGCCGGGCATGGAG
>CAZCVU010000145.1:0-6724 GCA_964501745.1 uncultured Flavobacteriales bacterium
TGCTTCCCACGGCCACAGGCTCGCGCTATCGTCCACTGTAATGGCGATCATGGGGAACTGAGCGGAGGGGCATGGTGGCTGGCAAGCAGGACACGTCCTACAACGGTTACCACCGTTCGGGCACGGCCAAGGAAGACCCCGAGCTGACGCATGTCGGGCCGGGAACGCCGTGCGGCGAGTATCTGCGGCGTTTCTGGCAACCGGTCTGCCTGACGCAGCAGTTGACCGATCTGCCGCTGGCGCTGCGCATCCTGGGCGAGGACCTGGTCGCCTTCCGCGACCTCTCGGGACAGATCGGGATCTTGCACCGACTGTGCAGCCACCGTCGCACCTCGCTCGAATACGGCATCATCTCAGAGCACGGTATCCGCTGCTGCTATCACGGCTGGCTGTTCGATGTCGACGGCCGGATCCTGGAGACACCGGGCGAGCCCGACGACAGCCCGATCAAGGATCGCTTGCACCACGGCGCCTATCCGGCGCTCGAATACAAGGGTCTGGTGTTCGCCTACATGGGCCCACCGGAGCTCAAGCCCGAGTTCCCGGTCTACGACACCATGGAGCTGCCCGCTGACGAGCTGGTGCCCTACACGGTCGAGAACCCGTGCAATTGGCAGCAGGTCAACGAGCAGCCGATGGATCCGATGCACAGCGTCTTCCTGCACACGCGGGTGACCGGCACCCAGTTTACAGACGCCTGGGGCGACCTGCCCGAGCTCGCCTGGAAACGGACCGACGACAAGACCGGCATCTACGTCGTCAACTGCCGCCGCTGGCGGGATTATGTCTGGATCCGCCATCTCGGGATGGTGTTGCCGAACTTCTTCCAGCCGCCGGACATCTGGCAGGACCCCGACCGCCAGAAGATCTTTGTCCGTGTCGCCATCACCGGTTGGATCGTGCCGGTCGACGATACCCATTGCGTGCTGATCGGCTGGCGTCACTACAACGACGAGATTGATCTGATGGGAGGGGGCGACCGCACTGCCCTGGGGGTGAACAGCGTCGACTTCCCCGGCCAGACCGATGCACGCAGCTATGAGGAGGCGCAACGCGTTCCCGGCGACTACGAGGCCATGCACAGCCAGGGGTCGATCGCCATTCACAAGCTCGAGCATCTCGGCAAGACCGACACCGGCATCGCCATGCTGCGCCAGATGCTGCGGCGGGCAATCCGCGACTTGAAGAAGGGCAAGGAGCCGCCGCGCCGCCCAGCCAATCAAGCGGGCCAGATTCCCACCATTTCCAGCGACGTCATCGTCAAGCTGCCCGACGAGGACGCGGACGAGAGGGCAAACCGGCGCGCCTTCGGCCTAGCGGTCAGCGATGCAGTGGTCGACACCATGGCCTTGCCGCACCCCGAGCGCCGGGCTGAGATCGCGCGCCGTGTCTCAAAGTTGACGGCGGAAACTCGCAAGGGTCGGTGAATCTTTGGCCGGCAGCGGCATTGTTGGGCAAATTGGACGTTGATAGCGAGGAGGGCTAGATGGCTGACGCACTTCCGGCAACCATGAAAGCGATCGAGATTCGCGATCCCGGCGAGAACAACACCTTGGAACTCGTGGATCGCCCGACGCCGCAGCCGCAGGACGGCGAGGTGCTGGTCAAGGTCGCTGCGACCAGCGTCAACCGGCTCGATCTGTTTCAGCGCCGCGGCAACTACCCGGTGCCGCCCGGCGCTTCGGACATCCTTGGCGTCGACCTCGCTGGTACGGTTGTCGCGCTTGGGCCAGGGGCAAGCGGCTGGAGCGTTGGCGATGACATCTGTGCGCTGGTGACGGGCGGCGGCTACGCCGAATACTGCACCGCTGCCGCCGATGCCTGCCTGCCGGTGCCGAAGGGTCTCGACATGGGCCAGGCGACATCGCTGCCGGAAACCTTCTTCACGGTCTGGAGCAATATCTTCGACCGTGTTGGTCTGCAGGGGGGCGAGACTCTGCTGGTTCACGGCGGCGCCAGCGGCATCGGCACGACGGCGATCCAGCTCGGAGCGAACTTCGGCAACCGCGTATTTGCCACCGCAGGCAGCGCCGAGAAGTGCAAGGTCTGCGAAGATCTCGGCGCCGAGCGGGCGATCAACTACAACGACGAGGATTTCGTCGAGGTGGTGAAGGACGCGACCGGTGGCGAGGGCATCAACGTCATTCTCGATATCGTCGCCGGCCCCTATGTCGAGCGCAACCTGCAGGCGCTGGCCGTCGAGGGCCGCGTCGTCACCATCGCGACGCTCGGCGGCGCCAAGGCCGAGTTCAACTACGCGCTGGTCATGGTCAAGCGGGCGACGCTGACGGGCTCGACCCTGCGGGCGCGCCCGGTCGAGTTCAAGAAGGCGATCGCCGATGCGCTGCGGGCCAAAGTCTGGCCGCTGATCGAGGCTGGCAAGATCAAGCCGGTGATCCACGCCAGGTATCCGCTGGCCAAGGCGGCAGAGGCGCACGACGTGATGCAGGCCAGCACGCATATCGGCAAGCTGGTGCTGGAAATCTAGGCCCACGGCACTCCATGACGCATCCTGTTTTTGCCAAGGCCGCCGCCGAGATCTACCTCGCCGTCGCTCTCGACCTGTGCAGCCGCAAGGTATAGCAACCGGCAGATTGCGCACATGGCGATCTAAGGATAGGCATCAAGCGGCTTCGCCGTAAGCCTATTTCCAGACCCGCTTGGCGATGCGCAGCCAGTTCTCTCCGAGGATGCCGCGGACTTCCGCCTCGGCGTAGCCGCGCGTCATCAGGGCCTCGGTGAGTTCGGGCAGCTGTTCCGGGGAAATGTCCGGATAGGGGCCGGGCACGAACCAGTCGGGCGGATGCCACGGCGTCGGTGCGCGGGATTGGTCATAGACATAGTCCAGTCCGATGCCGATGTGGCTCGGGCCGACGAGATCGGCGATGTGGTCGATATGGGCGACCAGCGTCGCGACCGAGAGATCGCCCTCGGTGAGGTCAGGACCGAAGCCGTTCAAGCCGATTACACCACCGGTTGCGGCACAGGCGGTAATCAGCTCGTCGCTGACGTTGCGCCTGAGCTCGCGCAACGCGCGGACGTTCGAATGCGAAATCATCACAGGGTCCGCCGAGACCTCGAACACGTCCATCGAAGTGCGGTCGCTGGTATGGGCGCAATCGACAATCATGCCGACGCGGTTCATTTCTTGCACCATCGCTGCGCCGAACCGGCTCAGGCCGCCGTTGCCCGGCTCGAGGCAGCCGTCGCCGACCAGGTTCTTCAGGTTGTAGGCCATCAGCATGTGGCGGATGCCGAGTCGATAATAGACTTCGACCATGTTGAGATCGCCGGCCAGGGCATTGGTGCCCTGGAAGTGAAAGCCGACGGCGAGCTTGCCTTCGGCCTTGGCGCGCAAAATGTCGTCGACCGATTCGACGAGAACGTAGTCGTCGGCATGCTCGCGGAAATAGGCACGCTCGCGGGCGACTTTGCCTACTGCCTCCGCTAGGCCGCTGGAGTCGATGGCCATGGTCAGCGAGACGAAGTTGACGCCGCTGGCGGCCATCCGCGGCAACGCACCCACCTTGAGCTCCGGCGCGCCATAGTCGCGCCAGGGGAAGGTCATGTCCCAGACCAGGGCGTCGCGGTGCAGCGCCGCCGCCTCCGTCGATATGGTCCATTCGGTCACGCGAGTTTCTCCGTCTGCATGACGATGCTTTGCGAAAGTCTAACCGCGTTCTTAACCGCGAGTTACTCTCTTTTGCGGCAATCTGCCAATCCGCCCAACTCGCGCGCCCTACGACCCCTTGCCGTATTGCGCCTCGAAGGCCGTAACGGCCTGGGTGAAGCAGTTCATCGGCGCGCTGACGATACCGGCGCCGATCTGGCCGCCGTCCTTGCCGCCGATGCCCATGTCCAACACCGGCACCGTGCCGGTTTCGACGACCTTGAAGATATCGACGCCGGTCGGCGTGCCGCGATACTTCAGATAGGGGATGCGGTATTCGCTGTTTTCACCGACGACGATGTCGTAGAGGCCGAGGTTGCGTTTGACCATGACGTCGGGCTCGCCCTGGTAGTTCTGCAGCGGAAAGGCCGCGGCCTGCGCAAAGCCGCCGAGGCCAGTGGTTTCGGCGATGGCGCTGTCGCCGCCCATCCAGGTGATCTCGTCTTCGCTGTGGCCGGGGAACAGCTTCGGCTCGACCGAGGCCTGATCACCGCGGAACCAATTGTTCAGGTCGCCGAGGCCGCTGACGCGGATCGAGAACTCCTTGCAGTTGAGGCACATGCCCGAAACCACGCTCGAACCCTCGACACCGTGGGCGGCGTCGGCCACCGCCTTGGCGGAAGCGAGCGACAGCCGCAGGAAGAAATAGTGGTCCTCGGTCAGCGCCTCGACGGTCTTCTCGACGCCGTCGCGCTGCTTCTCAGCGACCGCGATCAGATGCGGCACCAGGTCGCGCAGCAACAACAGCGAGGCCGCGGTGTTGCGGCTGTGCATCTCGTCGCCCATGTGCAGCGCGCGCCGCATGACGGGTTTCAACGGGATGCCCTCGGCGAGCCGGATGGCGTCACGGATCACGGGTGCGACGACCTCGTGGATGTAGTTCAGGCGGTCGCGCACGCCGTCGTCGTAGACGCCGTAGTTGAGGCGGCGCGGGTTCGTGCCCTCGTAAAAGTTGCAGTGGCCGAGATTGCCGCAGGTGGCGTTGCGCACGACGAAGACCGGCATCGAGGCTGTATAGATGCCGGCCAGCGAGCCGAGGGCGCCAAAATCATGCGCCCCGGCAACCACGATTTCACCCGCGTCGAGCTTGGTGATGGCGTCGTCGCGGTCGGCGGCGAGCCCCTCGAACAGGGCGCCGCCGATGATGCCGTCGCGCTGGCCGCCAACATAGTCGGGCCACGGCAGGGTCGGGCCGGCTGCGAGAATGGTGTTCTCGGTCATGCCGGGGAGCGTCTCGATTGCGGGCAGCACGTCCTCAAGGATCGGCTCCGACTCGTCCAACCGTTTGAAGGCTTCCCGGTTGGCTTCGCTGGTCGCTTCGTAGACGTCGCTCATGTCTCTCCCCTTGGATTTCTTATGTGCTTTGGATTGCTTGCTGCTCTACCCGAGATGCGTGCCGGGGCTGAGGCCGCTCGCCGCAACGAACTCCGCCGCCGCGACCTTCTTGCCGCCTGCCGGGCGAACGCGGGTGATCAGGATCTGGCCGTCCGCCGCCGCAACGACGATCCCGTCATCGCTCAACGCGGTGACCTTGCCCGGCAAACTGCCCTGTTTGGCTGGCAGCAGCCGGGCCGCATAGACCTGTAATTTTTCGCCGTTGCAGAGCGTCCAGGCACCAGGCTGTGGGTCGGCGCCGCGGATCAGGTTGTAGATTTCGCCGGCAGGTTTTTGCCAGTCGATCTCGACCTGCTCGGCCGAGCACCAGCTTTCATAGCTGGCCTGCGATTCGTCCTGCAGCTTACGCGGCGCGGTGCCGGCCTTGACCAGATCGACGGCCTCCAGCATGGCCTCGACGCCGAGTGGGAAAAGCTTGTCGAAATAGATGCTGCCGAGCGTGTCGTCGTCGCCGATCTCGATCTCCTTCTGCAGCAGGATCGGGCCGGTATCGAGCCCATTGTCCGGCCAGAAGATCGAGAGGCCGGTTTTCTTCGCACCGGCGATGATCGGCCAGTTGATCGAACTTGGGCCGCGATGCAGCGGCAACAGCGAGGGGTGGTACTGGATCGTCCCGTGAGTCGGGATATCGAGAAACTCCTCGGGCACGAACAGGGTGACGAAGGCCATGACGCAGAGTTCGGGGCGCAACTCGCTGAACTGCTCCCAAACGGCTGGATCCTTGTAGGAGTCCGGCTGATAGATCGGCAGGTCGTGCGCCAGTGCCGCTTCCTTGAGGGGATCGGGGCGCTGCCCTTCTTTCTCCGGAGCGACGTAGACGGCAATGATCTCCTCACCGCGTTCAAGCAGCGCTTCCAGCACTGATTTGCCGAAGGCCTGTTGTCCATGAACGACAAGACGCATGAGTGAACCCCCCGGGGAATCTTTGGCCACGCTGTGAGGCGCGCAGCCTTGCTTGTGCCGGTCGTTTCGGGACCGTCACTTCTTGTTGCAAATTCCGAATAGGGGGGCAAGCCGCTTGTCGTTGGGCATCGCTGGACGGGCGTGACGGCTGCCGTTGCTGTCAGCTATACAGACTAATGAATGTTGGGGCCTATCGAACGCATGGTCGGCGGTAGACCGGATCGCTAACTCGCGGAAGTGGCTGGGTGGAGTATGGAAAAATTCGCGGTTGGACAAAGCGTTAGGCGGACGGAGGATCCCCGCCTCCTCAAGGGTATGGGCCGATTCCTGAATGACGTGGCGCTGCCAGGGCAGGCCTGCGGCTTTGTCGTACGCTCGCCCTACGCGCACGCCCGTGTAGGCTCGATCGACACCGAGGCGGCCAAGGCAGCGCCGGGCGTGCTTGCCGTATTGACAGGCGCCGAGCTGCAAGCGGACAGCATCGGTCCGTTGCGTTGCGAGGCCGCGGGGCTGCGGCGCGGCGACGAGCCGATGTTTCATATCCCGCGAACAGCCTTGGTGGTCGACCGCGTGCGGCATGTCGGTGATCCAGTCGCTTTCATAATTATCATAAACTTGAATAGCAATATCTTCTAAATCAGAATCATCTATTTGTTCACATAGATTATCGTACCATTCACCTAGACCTAGAGCTTCTTCACCTTCAAAAATCTCTGGCTCAACTGCTGCATTTCGAATCACTGTCCGTCCTTCAGC
>CAZCVU010000146.1:0-5764 GCA_964501745.1 uncultured Flavobacteriales bacterium
ACGGCGATCGGCATGCTTGCCGCTTTGGAATACCTGAGCCCCCGTGACGGCTACTACGTGGCGACCATTTCGGAGCTGCGGCTCGATCCGGACCGGCTGATCAAGGCTGCCATTCTGCAGGACTGGAACGCCAACATCGGCTTGTTGTTCTGTACGCTGTTCGCCGGCATGGCCGGCGGCCCAGAAACCTCGGCGGTAATCAACGTCGCCTACTGGCTGCTCGGGGCCTTGACCGTCAAGAGCAACTACTACAGCTCATTTCCGCTGCATATGATGGGCACCAACAGCACCCATCGGGAGGTCATGTGGGTGGCCAACATGAGCGGGCAAGCGATTGCCCGCAACACCAAGTTCGTGAGCTTCGCACATATCTACACTCGGCACGGTCCGCGGACCGCCCTTTGCATCTACGAGTCCGTAGCGGCGCTGCTTGGGATGCTGGCTTCGGGCTACCATCCGAGCATTCTGAGCTTTGCCGGTGATGGCAAGATAAACCGAGGGAACCCGCTGGACGTTCATCTGGTTGCCGAGGTCGCTTTGGCGACCTTCGGCATGTCGCGGCAGCAGGCCAACGAACTCTGCCTCGAGTTTCTCGACAAATACGAGGACAAGCTGCTGCCCGACCAGGATCTCGGCAAGACCTTCCCGGAACTCTACGACGTGGAGACCCGGCAGCCGCTGCCCGAGACCGTCGAGCACTACAAATGCATGAAGGACGAATTGGCCGACATTGGCATTCCCTTTACGTCGTAGCACTGCGTGATATTTGCATGCATCTTCCATCATCTCCCGGCCTTGAGGATTCACTCATCCTGTGCACGACTCATGAATGTCCGCTTTGGGTCAGAAGCGGACTCTATAGAGGTTTGTGAACTACGTCCGCTTGTAGCCAGAAGCGGACATCGATATTACGCCCGTTGATGTCCGGAAACAGCCGGAATTTGGACCAATGTCGCGTGTGAGCGTTCCGTGAAACGGCGAAAGCAGAGAGTTTCTAATGACCCTGCCCTGTGTTGTTCTTATAATGCGCGCGGTTCCAACCCCAACCGTCAGGAGAGCGACAGCGATATGAAGGTCGTTGGCGGAAAGCCGTTCTATGGGGAAGCCATCGGCATCCTCATGTTCGATAACAAACGGTATCCAATTGCCCCGGGCAGCGTAGGCAACGCCTGCTCCAACGATTTCCCGGTGCGAATGAAGGTGATCCCAGGAATTGACAACAACCCCTTTCCGCCAATTAGGGTCAATGATGGGGAATTAGCCCCGGAGGTCCGGGCCGCCGTCCAGGCCGTCAAGGAGATGGAGGCCGATGGGGTGCGCGCCATCGCCATGTGTTGCGGCTTCTATGCGTTGATTCAGGACGTTCTGGCCGAAGCGGTCGACATCCCCGTATTCTCATCGCCGCTAATGATGATCCCCTCGATCCTACAGATGTTGGGCAAGGGCAAAAGCGTATGCGTGATGACCGCATCCAAAAGGCTCTTGTCGCCGGAATTCTTCGAGGCCGTTGGGGTCACCGAAGAAATGCCGGTTGTCGTCGCCGGCCTCGACGACTCGGAAGAGTTCAATACCTCGCACATGGGAGGCACATCTATCGAGATGGATGTCGACCAACTGCGAAGCGACGTGGTGGATGCGGTTCAGGAAGCTATCGAAGCCGATGCGTCGATTGGTGCAGTGCTCTTAGAGTGCGCGACCCTTCCGATCTTTGCCGCCGATATTCAACATGCGACGGGGCTGCCGGTGTTTGATTATAACGTCTACATTGACATGCTTTATCGCGCCGTAGTGCCGAAGCGCTATCAGGGCTTCCTCTAGAACACTCTTGTTGCCGTTGGACAGGGTCGGAGCGAACCCTTGATCTAGACCGCCTCGGCGTAAGGCTACTTCCACACCTGCTGCGCCAGTCTGAGCCAGTTTCCGCCAAGGATGTCGCGAATGTCGGCCTCCGTGTAACCGGCCTCGATCATGTCTTGAGTCAGCATCGGTAGCTGTTCGGGCTCGATAAGTTCGACTGGCCGCGGGTTGTACTCGGGATTCCATGGATTTGGGTTATGGAATTCGTCGTATTCATAATCCATCGCCAGTCCGACATGCTGAGGGCCAACCAGTTCGGCGATGTAGTCGATGTGCCTAAGCAAGGCTTGTGTGGTGAGCTCGCCCTTCTCGCAGACGATGGGCCCGAAGCCGACAACACCGATCACACCGCCTGAGGCGGCACAAGCTTTGATCTGCTCGTCAGGTACGTTGCGGCTATGGTCTTTGACAGCACGGGGATTAGCGTGACTGATGATAACCGGGCCATCCGATGCCTCGAACACGTCCATCGCCGTGCGGTGGCCTGTGTGGGCGACATCGACAAACATGCCGACTCGGTGCATTTCGGCGATCAGATTGCGACCATAGCGGCTAAGCCCGCTGTCGGTGATTTCCTGGCATCCGTCGCCGACGGGATTCTTCAAATTGTAGCACATCAGCATGTGCCTGATGCCGAGCTTATAGTAGAGCTCGACCATGTTGAGGTCCTGCGCGACAGGGTTCGTTCCCTGGAAGTGAAAGCCGACCGCAAGCTTGCCTTCGCGTTTCGCACGCAAGATATCGTCAGCCGTTTCGACCAGCACGTACTTGCCGGCACGTTCGCGGAACATTGCACGCTCTCTGGCGACGGCATGGACGGCGTCACCGGAAGTGTGGCGGTCTCCGCCCACTGTCAGAGACACCATGTTGTAGCCGCTCACGTGCATTCGCTCGAGCGCCAGCCATTTGCGCTCTGCCCTCGCATAGTCGCCGAACGGAAAGGTCATATCCCAGATCAACGAATCGGCGTGAACTTGTGCAGCTTCCTCGCTCACATTCCAATCAGCCATAGCTCATTTCCTGTTTACGGTCGATTTGCGGAATTCCTGGTGTGTCTTGCACCACCCAACTTGTGGCAGCTTGCGATACCCTCTCGTTTCATGGCGAAGCCTATCTCCTAGCCGGTACCGTCACACGAGACTACCATTCACGAAGAACTGGGCGGCGCTCTTGAGTCGAACGCCGCCCAGATGTGACAGGGAGCCTAACCACGGCTACAGCAGACGTTTTGTCTGCCTAATCTTTGAGTATGAACGGGTTGTTCTTGGGATCAAGCTCCACGAACCAGTCGGCGGTCTTGAACCAATGGGTATGCCGCTCCTTCAGCCACCCGTCGAGCGTGTGCCACGAAATCCAGTTGTTGAGAAAGGCGAGGAAGTCGGGGTCACCCTTGCGTATCGCGAAGGCCGCCGGAGATTTACGAAACACGTCGTCGGATAGCGGCTGATGCAGTATGCCTGGGTTACCTGCGGTCCACAGCGCCGGTTTGGGCTGGGAACTGCTGATGGCGTGCGTGTTGCCATTTATCACATCCTGAAATCCCTGGGCGTCATCGTCGAAAAGCCTCAATTTCGCCTTTGGGAACGTATCCTTTACAAATTGCAAGACGCTGCCTCGCCTGGCGGCAATCGTGACGTGGGGCTGGTTGAAATCCTCGACGGTCGTCATACCCTGCGTCAGCTTCTTATTAGCTGCCAGTCCACCACCAGCAATCGCATAGGGAATGGTGAAGTTGACCTGAAGCGAACGCTTTACGGTCGGCGTCATCCCACCAATGATGGTGTCGAACTTGCCTGCGAGAAGCGACGGAATGATACCGTCCCAAGCTGTTGGGAGGTGTTCGATCTCCCAGCCACTGTCCTTGGCGAGACGTCTCGCTACTTCAATCTCAAAGCCGGTAAACTCGCCCTTTCTGTCACGAAAGGACCAGGGTATGAATGTGCCGATGCCGACCCTGATGACACCGCGTTTCTTGATGGCTTCGAGCGCACTACCCTGGGAAAGTTGTTGCGAGAGAGTTTGTGAATACGCGTGCCCTGAATAGGTAACCATCGTCATCGCGACGATGGCTATCAAGTGTGACAAGTAACGTTTCATTTGACTCTTGCCTCCCATCTTTGTGAATGCCGCTGACACGTCATGTGTCCCGGGCATGATTTTCGTTCACACAGCATTGCGCGCAGCTAACAAGATGCGGACAGCACAAGGCGAGGAGGCATTCCTCGGTAAGAAAGACTATGACAAGACCGGCTTCAAGGCTTCAATCAGTCGATTGCGACGCCCTTGGAGTCGATACCTCCCGCACCGAATTCCACTGCTGCCACTTCTCGTCGCTGCTCTTGTCGCAGATGTTCTTGTTCGTTCCCATAAGTGTAATTCAGGTCGGTAATTTCAACAATATGTTTTTCTTTTTTGGAACAACCGCTCGCCCGAATTCACATGGAGGCGCCGGTTTCTGCCAGAGTGCCATATCGCCATGTTGCGTCGAGATTCTGGGTAGACTCTTCGCTCTCCATGTCTGCTATGGGTCAAAAGCGGACGTTCACAGCTAGGTCTCATTAGGTCCGCATTGGAGGGAAAAGCGGACATCCAGGTTCATGCGATTAAAGATATGGAGACCGGCGAATGATGTCTTAGGGATCGTGTCCCTGCAGCCACCTATCCCTAAGAGCCCTAGCGCCGGGAACGCTTAGGTAGTCGTTGCTGAGCGTCGATCCGCAGCAGATGCGAGTATTGACGTAGTCCCTCCTCCGCTACCATTCTAAGACCCTGGAATCTAATTGGTTTTTGAGCTTAATCTTCGGAGATAAGGTTGCCGGATCTTTGAATATGACCTTAGTGAGACCAATCACGGTCGGTCTTTAATACCGCTGCGCTCTGGCACTTCGCTGGACTCCGACACGACAGCCTCTTCAAGGCCGACCCTGCCGCGAGCGGCGATCGACGCACCCTTAGCACTTCTGAAGCTCTGTCGAACTGCCAAGAATATGCAATAATCTTATGGATTTAGCGAAGGCTCGACAGCCGAATCTGCGGTTTGCTAAGCAGCTGCAGTAGTGTTATGCGCGTCGGCGACCCGGAGGATAATTGTGCTGTTAGTAGTGTGAGTGGGCATCTGCTCTTTAGTGAAGGGAAGACATAGGCGATGGCGGATGAGCGTAGCGCGACGCCGCTGACCGGGGCAGCGGCTCTGGAACTCCTCACCGGCCCCTCGCGCGGGTCGCTGACGTGGCTTAACGCCTCGACTTTGAATATATACCTTAGCCCCGAACGGTATTTCCGCGCCTCGAAAACACTCCCAGGCGAATCGCGGGACGATGTGATTGCCCGGCTGCATCTCGCTGACGATACATATGAGCTAGAGTCTAGCGAGGGACAGTCGGTATGGGTGAACGGCGTTCGCGTCAATTCCCGACTGCTCGAGCATGGTGACATGATCGAGTTCGGTGAAACCGGCCCACTGGCCCGCTTTCGCCTGTATCGAAACGACAAGTCGGTTCGTTGGACGGTTGCGGATATTGTGAGCGATGGCCTTGGCTACCTGAGAGTCAGCCGTCAACCATTCGCCAAGCGTGTGTTTAGGGCGTTCTGCCAATTGTTGAGGCGATTGACGCGTGAAACCACGGTTTTGTTTCGAACCGCCGTCGTTGTCGCGATTCTCGTCCTCGCGGCGTTGATCTACCATCAGAATCGTTTGAACATAGACCTTCAGCAGAGAATTGAAAGCGACGCTGCTCGGATCGAGAGCTTCGCCGCGGCGTTGGCACGCGCCAGAAACGAGGCGTTGACCCCGACCGATCTGAAAGCGCTGAAGCAGGAAATCGGGAGCCGATTGACGTCGGCCGCAGAACGTTTGGCGGCACTAGAGCAACGCTCCCAAGCCAGCGGGCGGGTCATCGCCGATTCG
>CAZCVU010000146.1:5774-6718 GCA_964501745.1 uncultured Flavobacteriales bacterium
GGTCGCATTTCTGCAGGGTGCCTACGGGTTTCGGGAACGCTCAAGCGGGCGGATGCTGCGGCATGTCGTTGATGAGGACGGCCGTCCCTTGATTTCGCCGGTAAGTCAGCCGCTTCTCTCGCTTGAAGGCGATGGCCCAGTGGCCGAACGCAACTTTATTGGAACCGGATTTGCTGTTGGCGACGGCAACGCACTCGTCACCAATCGGCACGTGGCGCTGCCGTGGGAAGGCGACTCCGATTTCGAAGCGCTTGCAAGTCAAGGCCTCGCACCGGTGATGATAAAATTCATCATCTATCTGCCTGGCAAGACTGCCGCCGCCGCAGTCGAATTGCTGAGGGTAAGCGAGGATGCGGACCTCGCCATCTTGCGCCGCTTGGACGAGAGCGAGCCGGTTGTCGGCCTGCGGCTTGCCGATGCCCCATCCGTCCCAGGCGATGAGGTGATCGTCATGGGGTACCCGACTGGCCTACGTTCGATGTTAGCCCAGTCAGGCGCTGCCTTTATTGAAGAGCTTGAGCAGACCGAAAATACCGGCTTTTGGAGCGTCGCGGCCCGTCTTGCCGAGGCGGACTTTATTGCGCCGCTCGCCAGTCGCGGAATCGTCGGTCAGAGTACCGCTGCGACGATCGTCTACGATGCCGAGACGACCCACGGCGGTAGCGGCGGTCCGGTCCTCGACATCAGCGGTTCCGTCGTTGCGGTCAATGCTGCCATACTGCCCGAGTATGGCGGCTCGAATCTGGGTATTCCGGTCGAGAAGATACGGGCGTTGCTTGTGGATGCTGGAATTCTCTGAGTTTCGGTATTCGATACATTGAGTGTCCGGCTTGGGTCAGATGCGGACGCTTGCCAACCCCCGATGATGGTCCGCGAACAGCCGTAGGTGGACATTGGGTCAGGCCGGTCCAATCCGATCCGGTTCAATTAGGGCTAATCGGCGT
>CAZCVU010000147.1:0-6715 GCA_964501745.1 uncultured Flavobacteriales bacterium
CACGGCTGTAGATATGTCCGCTTTAGGTCACAAGCGGACGTTCAATAGCGATGATGGGTTGGAAACTCGCGGATCAGTTTGGGTAACCGATCTCTCCGAGGGCGGCGGCGATCTCCGTCACAATGGCCGGGTCGTCGATGGTCGCTGGCACCTTGAACTCCTCGCCGTCGGCAATTTTCTGCATGGTGCCACGCAGAATTTTTCCTGAACGAGTCTTAGGCAGGCGCGGCACGACGCTGGCGGTCTTGAAAGCGGCGACCGGTCCGATCCGCTCACGCACCATCTGCACCACCTCGGTGACGATTTCCGAGTGATCGCGCTTTACGCCTGCGCTGAGCACGAGGAAGCCAAGGGGGAGTTGGCCCTTGAGCTGATCGGCGACCCCGATGACCGCGCACTCGGCAACGTCGGGGTGGGCGGCCAGAACCTCTTCCATAGCGCCGGTGGAAAGGCGGTGTCCAGCAACGTTAATGATGTCGTCGGTGCGCGACATTACAAATACATAATCGTCCTCGTCGATGAATCCGGCGTCGGCCGTCTTGTAGTAACCGGGAAACTCGGAAAAGTACGAATCGATGAAGCGCTCGTCGGCGTTCCACAGTGTTGGGAATGTTCCGGGCGGCAGCGGCAAATTGATGACCAGCGCACCAATTTCGCCGCGCTCGACCTCTTGGCAGGAATCGTCGACGACGCGCACGTCCATGCCGGGCACAGCCTTAGTTGGCGAGCCCTCTTTGATCGGCAATTTTTCGATGCCGAGGCAGTTGGCGCAGATAGACCAACCGGTTTCGGTTTGCCACCAGTGATCGATCACGGGAATGCCAAGGTTCTTTTCTGCCCACTGGAGGGTGTCCGGATCCAACCGTTCGCCGGCCAGGAACAGCGCCTTGAGTCGGGAAAGGTCGTAGTCCTTGATCAGCGCACCCTCCGGATCCTCCCTCTTGATGGCGCGGAAAGCCGTCGGCGCGGTGAACAGCACCCCTACATTGTGCTGCGATATGACCCGCCAAAAAGCCCCCGCATCCGGTGTTCCTACGGGCTTGCCCTCGAACAGGACCGTGGTGTTGCCATTAAGCAAGGGTGCGTAGACGATATAGGAGTGGCCGACCACCCAACCGACGTCCGAGGCGGCCCAGTACACTTCACCGGGCTCCACGCCGTAGATGTTTTTCATCGACCATTTAAGCGCCACCGCGTGGCCTCCATTATCGCGGACCACGCCTTTAGGCTCGCCGGTGGTTCCAGAGGTGTAAAGAATATAGAGCGGGTCAGTCGCGGCGACGGGTACGCAGTCATGGGGCTCGGCCGCATCGACAGCCTCCTTCCAATCAACATCCTGGCCGGGAATGAGTACGCATTCTTCCATCGGCCGCTGAAGGATGATGCATGCCCCGGGCTTGTGCCTGGCGAGTTCGATGGCCCCGTCCAACAGCGGCTTGTACGGGACGACGCGGTTTACCTCGACCCCGCAGGAAGCCGAGACGATTACCTTTGGTTCGGAATCGTCGATACGGACCGCCAGTTCGTTGGCGGCGAAGCCGCCGAACACGACCGAGTGGACGGCCCCGAGCCGCGCACAGGCCAACATGGCGATAACCGCCTCGGGAACCATCGGCATGTAGATGATAACACGATCGCCTTTGCTGACGCCGCGGCTGGCAAGGGCACCGGCAAAGGCAGCAATCTCGTCGCGAAGCTCACGGTAGGTATAGGCCTTGACCGTGTCGGTAACCGGACTGTCGTAAATTACGGCGGCCTGGTCGGCGCGGCCGGTTTCCACATGCAGATCGACGGCATTATAGCATGTATTCAGCACGCCACCGACAAACCAGCGGTCGAATGGCGGATTTGACACGTCGATGACCTGGTCCCAGGTCTCGATCCAATCGATCTCCTGGGCCGCGTCGCTCCAGAATCCCTCAGGATCTCTCAGTGACCGATCAAAAACATCGTCGTAGCTGGAACCCATGCCGATTATCCCCCTGCTGCCGGTTGGGCTGTTGCCCAGGTTCAGGTCCTGCCGGAGAACAGGATGTTATAGTTGAAGCCTAGCCTAAAGAAGGGCCGACTTCCCAAATTTGTCCAGCGTCGAATATCCGCTTTGGGCCAGCAAGCGGACGTCATCCCACTTCAAGATATTGGTCTGCCCACTTCAAGATATTGGTCTGCTTGTAACCATTAGCAGACTCTAGCCTCATCGAAGAAAGTCGAGCGCTAGTTGCTGACCACGTTGCAGAAGAAGCCACTCAAGATTGGCAGCAGGGTCGTGAACGATTGCCGGTATGTGACCAGCCAATTGGCCGAAGGCGCCGGGCCCCGGAACCTGTTTCGGGAAATCCTACGGCAGATCGATGAAATACGACGAAGACCCGCTCTGGCGCGGACCGAGGGAACCGGCGCTGAGGAAAAATCGTTCCGTCGGCGTCAGGGTTTGCCTACGGGTTGCTTCGAATGGTTGGTTATCTTGGTACTGTTTGTTAGCGGCCACCGGTAACTGTTAACATTTAAGCCGATGCAGCCCTGCAAGACCCGCCTGCTGGAAGGTATTGCGATGCCAAAAAGAACACTGAGTGCGATCATCTGTCTGGTCGGGGTTGTTGTACTGGTCAGCGCCGCATATGCCGCTCCGAAATGCGTCAAGAATTTTCGTGGAACGGGAGCGAACATGATCGCCTGCGACAACGGCATCCTCCGCGTCCGGACCACCCCGGTTGGGATTACGTGGTTGGACTTCTTCCACCCGGGCGAGAGACGCTGGTACGTCAACAAGAACAACCTGAACCATCGAATACTAGTGGAAGGCTTCGGCTGGCAGGGCACCGAGCTCGACGACGTAACTCAAACCGCCGAGGTCCTCTCGCAGTCCCCGAACGAGGTCACAGCCAGGCTCCGTTTCGCATTCCCGCACGGTGCCCGCACCTACTTGGATTTGACGATGCAGGCCGGGAGTCCCTTCGTGCGCTTCGAAATGCACGAGGACAAGAGCTCCGCGGAGATCGGCGGGGTGTTCTGGGTCTCGACCTTTGGTCAGGGCGATGCTGTGTCAGAGCTCCACTTTGACGGCAACACTATCGACGTCGGGGATCTACCAACACCCTTCCCGGGCGGACCACTCAAAGCCCAGCACGTGCAATGGTTCTCCGGTTTGGAGGACCTGAACTTCACCTTCAGCGGCAAGGAGACCGCCGCGCCAGATCCGGCGAATCCACGGTTCATGGGCCGCAACCTCGGACTCAAGCAGCATATTTTTTGGGGCGTCCCCATGCGTGATCAGGACAAGTTCGGCTTCGAAGCACGCGACAAACCGTGGCAACCGACCTGGGGTATCCCTGAGGCAATCCCGTGGATCGAGGGACTGTGGTTCGTCCGGCAGGGCTCACTCATCGAAGGGGACTGGCTCATCTACGGGATTGACAATCTCGACGACTACAAGTGAAGGCGTCACCTTGCGTTCATAGCGGCCGAAGACGCGGGAAACCGTGATTCGGCTATCCCTTGTTCATTCAACATGATGACCCGTCGTTCGAGCCGATTCGATGTCTGCTTTGGATCACGAGCGGTCATTCGAGCTGATAGTTGCGAGTGAACGCTTTTGGCTAACAAGCAAACATCTCCCGACCGTGCTAGCCCAGCTGGCTGGTTTCAGGTGTCCAGACCGAGCAATTGGGCCGAGTTGGTCTGGGCCATTCGTCGAATGTCCTTTTCGGGCACCCCGTGCCGCAGGAGTATGGCGATAAACATCCGCATGCCTTCGGCGGGTGACGGGTTCCAGGCGACGCCGAGATCGGTGCCCAGAATACACTGCTCGGCGCCGATCTTTCGAATGGCGTGAACCATCTCCACTGGGTCCATGATGTGTTTCTGTGCCGGTAGACACGACAACATGCAGTGCTCGATGAACGCACCGCGGCGTGCCAGCTCGACGATTTGATCCAACTCTAGTGCTTTCTCGCATACATTGGACTCAAGGGCATGTGTGATGACGATGCGCTCGAGCCCGATGTTTTTGCATTCGTCCATGAGAGCGAAAATCTCGGCCGGAGAGAGGTGTCCAGTTGCGAGCACCTGGTCGTGTTCCTTGATGGCCTCGAGGACCTCGTTGGCCTGCGGGACAAGCCGGCCATTCTCGTCCAGAATCGAGATCCCCGTGCTCTTAAGTACGAGCCCTAGAGAATCGGCGACGACGCGGACGGAATTGGAGGCGGTGAAGGTCGGCATCCAGACCACCTTCGCCCCCAGTGCAGCGGATGCCTCCACCGCGTGAACGTTGAGGCCGCCCACTTCTTCGTCGAGGCACAGACTGCCGATGATGTCTACATCCGGAGCGTGGCTGCAGGCCGCATAGGCGGACGGTGCCGTCGGATATGAATGGCTCTTCAGGACGATGGCACGCATGCCCGCTTCCTGGGCATGCGTTGCCGCATCGACGGCGTCGACACGCCGCGGCAAAAGCGGGTCCGGGCCGAAGTGCAGGTGCGTATCGATAGCACCGTGCAGCAATTCGTTGATCTGTTCGATACTTGTTAAGTTCAGGCTAGCCATTTCCGTTCCTCCGTAGCGTCGGGTTGCCCCCGGGAGATCGAGGTGTCCGCAAAATCCGACGCTGACCCCTCATTCGATAACGCCCTTGTCGATCAGCTCTTCGACCTCGCTCTCCGGCAGTCCGAGAAGCTCATGGAAGACGTAGCGGTTGTGTTCCCCAATCAATGGCGCGTGGCGGTACTCCGCTTCCGGAACGTTGCCGATCTTCCATGGAATCCCAGCAGCCTTGCGTCGACCGGCCTCCGGGTGGTCGACCTCAACGACGAATCCGCGTCTCCTGAGATGCTCGTTGTCCAGCAGTTCTGCGACATCAAGCGCAGGCCCGGTGGCGATTCCCGCATCCTGAAGGAGTCGAGTCACCTCGTCTGGAGTGTGTTGAGATGTCCAGTTCTCCATAACGCTGTCCAACTCTTCGCAGTGGGCATGGCGTTTGAACTCGTCGGCAAAGCGCGGATCGTCAAGCCAGTCGCGGTTCTCTGTCACCGCGCAAAACGCCTCCCACTCCACCTGCGACGAGACGCTGATCGCTACCCAGGTATCGGGACCTTTGCAGCGATAGATTCCGTGCGGTGCCTTGACGGCATCACGGTTTCCGACGCGTTGCCACTCACGCCCGTTGAGCGTGTAGTCCATGATGGGTTGAGGCATAAGCGAGACCATGCCCTCGAGCATCGAGAAATCAATGTAACGCCCCTCGCCGGTTCTGTGGCGATGGTACAGCGCAGTCAGCAGCGCAAGCGCGATGTAGGTGCCGCCGATGGTGTCGGGAAGCACGGCGCCGAGCAGGCGCGGTGGGCCGCCGGGATAGCCAGTGATTTGAGCGAGACCGCTGAACGCGTTTACGGTGCTGTGGTAGCCGGCATAGTCACGCCATGAACCAGTGCGCCCGAAGGCGCTGGCCGAAAGGTAGATCAGGCTCGGATTTTCCTTGCAGAGAATTTCATAAGTTAGCCCAAGTTTCTCCATGGTTCCCGTCGAGAAGTTCTCGACAACGGCGTCGCTCACTGCGACCAGTCTTTTTACGAGTGCGATCGCCTCGGGCGTCTTGAGATTGAGGGTGCAACCGACCTTGTTGTAGTTCATCGTGTTGAACCGCGCGCCCGTGTTGAGGCCCTTCCGTTCGAAGGCGAATGGCGGCGTAGCGCGTTGCACGGGTCGAGTCTTCGATTCGATAAGAATGACCTCGGCACCCATCCACGCCAGCCAGCGCGTGGCGTAGGGGAGAAGGATCACCTGTCCAAAGTCAATGATGCGGACGCCGGAAAGGGGGCGCTGCGTTCCATCCGCTTTCGAGGTCCCAGTCTTCGACATCCCGCCTGATTCCTTCACCTTCAATTTCCCCTTCGCCTCTGCCATGGGTGCACGCAGCCCCGCTAGATCACGCCAAGCGCCCGCAGCCGCGGCAGGTCGATCTCAGGACGCCCCAGCCATCCACAAAGGATGTCGCGGTTGTGTTCGCCCCGTCGAGGCGCGGCGCGATGAGTGTCGCCAAATACACCGTCGATCCTGAAGGGTGGCCCCGGCGCCCGGCAGCGTTGGTTGCCGATGTCGACGTCCACCAGTACGCCGCGCTCGCGGACATGCTCAGAATCCGCCAATTGCGGGATGTTGAGGACATGCGCAAAGGGCAAGCCGTTCGCCTGCGTGAGACGCGTGATCTCCTCTCCGGTCATCGTCATTGTCCACTCGATCAGTCTCGGCACAAGATGGTTTATGTTGCGGGCCCGCGAAGGGCTGTCGCGAAACATTTCGTCTCTGGTCCACTCGGGCGCGCCCATGACTTCGACGAACCGCTCCCACAAGGCTTCGGAGGCCGTGATGATCACGACCATTCCATCCTTGCAGGGGAGATAAATGTTGGGCGCATAGGCGGTACCGCTCTGCTCGGCTTCGGTGCGCCGCCCCGACACGATCCCAGCGTACGAGTAGGACGCGATGTCGCGGACCATCGTGCTCGCCACAGCCTCTTGCTGGGAGACGTCGACTTGGCGTCCGTCTCCGTCCATAAGTCGTGCGAATAGCGCTTCGAGCACGGCCACCGCGCCCGTGGCTCCGGAAATAAAGCCGGCGGCGAAGGTTTCCGGCCGGAGAGGTCCCTCATCTTCGCGGGACTTGACGTAGTCGGGGAACCCTGGCGTGGCTGCCGTCAATCCGCCCACGCTCAAGCTCACGA
>CAZCVU010000148.1:0-6702 GCA_964501745.1 uncultured Flavobacteriales bacterium
GACTGCATTCGACCAGCGATGCGTTGAAGCCGTCCGCGACGCAGCGCGACGGTCCGGCCTCGGGTATCTGGACATCGTCAGCGGCGCTGGGCATGACGCCGTCTACATGGCGGGTGTTGCACCGACCGGCATGATCTTCGTTCCCTGTGAGAATGGCATTAGCCACAACGAGTTGGAGAACGCGACGCCCACGGACCTCGAAGCGGGTTGCCAGGTCTTGTTGCATGCGATTCTCGATCTTGTCGGCGCGCACTAGCGGCCGTTCAGCGCAGGGCGTGCGCCGTCCAGACAGCGGCACAAAAGAGCGCGACGGCGCCTGCTTGATGGATAACTGCAAGCGGCAGGGGAACCACCAACAAGAGCGTCGAGACGCCCAGCGCGATTTGTAGCGCGACAACCGCCAGGAGCACACGAATGGCGCGGGCCGCGTGGCCTGTCTTTGACGCGCCGCGTGCCTGCAGCCAGAGGGCAATTACAAGCCCGGTCGTCAGGTAGGCCAAGGCGCGGTGGTCGAACTGCACGGTTGCGGGGTTTTCAAAGAAGTTTGACCACAAAGGCGTTTCGACAAACATGGTTGCTGGCGCTACGCCGCCGTCCATCAACGGCCAGGTGTTGTAGATGTATCCTGCGTCAAGACCGGCGGTTAGGCCACCCGAGAGCACCGTCACGCTGGCGACGCAAAGAACCGCCAGTGCGAGACGATAGCCGCTCGCAGAGGCGCCGCCAATTTCTTGCCGCCGCTCGATCAGCGTCAGCGCCAGCCACAGCATGTAGCCGAGAATGGCAAAGGCCATGCCGAGGTGGATGACCAGACGATACTGACTAACATCGGTCCGGTCGGCGAAGCCGCTGCGCACCATCCACCAGCCAATAATTCCCTGTAGTGCGCCCAGGAAGAACAGCACGACGAGATGCGGAACCAGCCGCCTATCGATGTGCCTGCGCCGGAGCAGCCACAGGAAGCCTGCGGCGAAGACAATGCCGATGAGCCGCCCCCACATTCGATGGATGTATTCCCACCAGAAAATCGACTTGAACGCATCCAGCGTGATGTGGGGGTTCTCGATGCGAAATTCCGGTGTCTCGCGGTAAAGGTCGAAGATTCGCTCCCACTCGGCCACCGACAACGGCGGCAACATGCCGATCAACGGCCGCCATTCGATCATCGAAAGACCCGATTCCGTCAGCCTTGTGATGCCACCGATCACAATCATGGCGACGACCGTGCCAGAGCATAGGAACAGCCATCCGGCGACGGCACGATCACCGACTACGCTAGGCTTAGTCGGCGAGCTCGAACCAGCTCCGTTAGGCAGCATTGTATCTTGGAAGCGCCATGGCTACTGCTGTTGATGCGAAGCGCCGTCGGAGCCCGCTCAGGTGACTTGTGTGTCGATGTGGTGCTCCGAATCGACGGACCAAGTGTAGCCGTGACGCAGCACCTTGTTGAGATCGTGCTGCTGACTACCTGATTTGGCTGTCTCAATCTGCTCACCTACGGCACCCTCATAGGTCGGCTCGGGCCGGCAGAACAGTACACCCAAAGCCGTTGGGAACGCTGGCGGTTCCATCGCCGCTAGCATCGTCGCCAGCGCACGATTTGTCTCGTCATGGACAAGCAGGTCTTTTTCGGTGATCCCGTCGCTACCGATTTCTAGCACCTCGAACTCCAACCTCTCGGCGTTCACACGTATGCCCTTGTTGCCCTCGGCACCGAAGATCATTGGCTTGCCGTGCTCAAGATGAAGTTGCTGGTCAGCTGCGACATCCTTGGAGGTGAAATCGCTGAACACACCGTCGTTGTAGACAATGCAGTTTTGGAAGATCTCGACGAAGGATGCGCCGCGATGGTCGTGAGCCCGTATCAGAATTTTCGGCAGGTGGGCCTGTAGCGTATCTACCGAACGCGCCACGAACTGCGCACCAGCACCAAGCGCCAACGCGGCCGCGGAAACGGGCCGTTCGACCGATCCCAGCGGCGTCGAAGGCGACTGCGTGCCGAGCCGCGAAGTCGGTGAATACTGGCCCTTTGTCAGGCCGTAGATCTCATTGTTGAAGAGTAGAATCTGCACATTCACGTTGCGCCGTAAGATGTGCAGGAGGTGGTTTCCGCCGATTGACAAGCTATCGCCGTCGCCTGTCGCGATCCAGACATCGAGTTCAGGATTGGCTAGTTTGATGCCGGTTGCGATGGCGGGCGCGCGACCGTGGATCGTGTGAAATCCATATGTTGCCATATAGTAGGGCAAGCGCGCGGCACAGCCGATACCCGACACAAACACCGTGTTTTCTTTGCTGACGTTCAGTTGCGCCAGCGCATTGCGCACCGCCTTGACGATGGCATAGTCGCCGCAGCCGGGGCACCAGCGGATCTCCTGGTCTGTCGCAAAGTCCTTTGCCGTCAGCTCTACTGGTGGTGATACGGCCGTCATCCTAGGTCTCCATTCGCAAACGTATCTCGTCTTCGATTTCGTTAACCGTGAACGGTTTGCCGGTTACCTTGCTCAAACTTTCAGCATGCGACAGATATTGGCTGCGCAAAAGCGTCACCAACTGACCGTGGTTCATTTCTGGCACCAAGACCTGCTCGAAGCCGGCGAGCAGCCCTCCCAGATTGCGTGGCATCGGCCAAATATGACGCAGATGGATATGCGAGACCTCGATGCCGTCGTTACGCACGTTGTTGACGGCGTGGCCGATGGGACCGAAGGTCGAACCCCAGCCGACGACGGCCAGTTTCCCAGTGTCCGCGCCCTGTTCCACCGCCTGTAGCGGAATATCGTTTGCAACGCCGTCTATCTTGGCCGCACGGAAGTCAGTCATTCGCTGATGGTTCTTGGCGCTATAGGAGATGTGACCCGTGTTGTAGTCCTTTTCGAGCCCGCCGATACGGTATTCCATATTCACCGTTCCGGGCTTGATCCACGGCCTTGCCAATGTCTCCTGGTCCCTGGCGAATGGTTCACTGCCCGCCGCCTCGGTTCGAAAGCGGACCGGGAATCGTACAAGTTGATCAATCTCCGGAATCAGCCAGGGCTCGGATGCATTGGCGATGTAGCCGTCGCTTAAGACGATGACCGGCGTCATGTATTTGGTTGCCAGCCGGACGGCTTCGATTGCGACTTCGAAACAGTCTGACGGTGAATTGGCCGCGAGAACCACCAGCGGGCTGTCCGCGTTGCGTCCGAGAACCGCTTGATAAAGGTCGGACTGCTCTGTTTTCGTCGGCATTCCCGTCGATGGTCCGGCGCGCTGCGAATTGATCACGACGATTGGCAACTCCGAAGCGATCGCGAGGCCCAGCGCCTCGGTCTTGAGGGCAACGCCGGGTCCAGAGCTCGAAGTTACGCCGAGCGAGCCGGCATAGGACGCACCAATCGCTGCGCAGGCGGCCGCGATCTCGTCTTCTGCCTGAAAGGTGACGACATCGTATTCTTTGAGTCGTGCGAGCGCATGCAACAATCCAGTCGCCGGGGTGATCGGGTAGGAGCAAAAGACCAGCTTGAGGTCCGCCAGATAGGTGCCGGTGACGAGCCCCCAGGCGAGTGCCTCGGTGCCGGTGACATTCCGGTACAAACCGGCCGGCAGTTCTGCCGACGGCACCTGGTAGGCGCCAATGTCGTCTGATAGCTCGGCCGTTTCGCCAAACGCGTGGCCTGCGTTGAGCGCCGCGATATTCGCTGCCGCAAGCTCTGGTCGCTTCTCGAAATGTGCGGCAAGCCAATCGGCGGTGGCCCGCCGGCTGCGGCCGTAGAGCCAATATACAAGCCCCAGCGTCCACATGTTCTTACACCGCAGGGCTTCCTTCTGGCCAAGCTTCTGGTCCTCGACCGCTGCCAGCGTCATTTTCGAGATGTCGATCGCCAGCTTGCGGTACTTAGCGAGGCTGCCGTCTTCGAGCGGGTTTGACGTATAGCCTGCCTTTCCCAGATTACGCTCGGAGAAGGTACCGACGTCGGCAATGACCAGGCCGCCGGGTTTGAGTTCCTCTAGGTTGACGGCAAGCGCGGCCGGGTTCAGCGCCACTAGGACATCCGGCTCGTCGCCCGAAGTTCTAATCGGCTTGGCGCTGAAGTTTATCTGGAAGGCGGAGACGCCGAACTTGGTTCCGGCCGGCGCGCGAATCTCTGCGGGATAGTCGGGAAATGTCAGTAGGTCATTGCCGGCGAGAGCGGTTGCTTGCGCGAACTGGCCGCCGGTCAATTGGACGCCGTCACCTGAATCGCCGGCGAACCGGATGACAACAGCATCAAGCGACTTCCGCTGCACTTCCGGCTGAGCCGAAGCGGCTGCTCCTTCCATCTTCTTCGATCCGTGTCCTAAGAGAACAGGCAAACGACGCTCGTTTGGCCGATGTGCAAGTTGCTGCGTACTATGATGCTATCGCTATGTAAAGTCACTCTTGACCAATACAAAGAATTATCAAATGTCCGTTAGCCAACACGACAAGGGATGACTTGGTTGACGTCGCCGCCGCCGGTTGCTGATTTGGTCCTGAACGAAACGGATACCCCGGCCCGGCCATGCCAAGCTGTCGCCGGCTATCGCAAGACCTCAAGCATCTCCTCGACGGTGACAAACTTCCGCCGCGGCGCTCCGGACGGCGCATTGGCGACCTCTACGGCGTCTATTTTCTGCCAGTCCTCGTAAGTTACCCAACGCACGCCATTTTCGCGCAGCAGTTTCTCCAAAGCCTCGCGGCCGGGTTTGCGGCCTGCTGGGAAATCCTCACACACGTGGCGGGCAACGGCGTCGCCGTCATGCTTGTTGGTGCCGATGACGCCGGACGGTCCGCGTTTGATCCAGCCGACCGCATATAGCCCCTCATCGACGCGGCCGTCTGTATTGGCAACCGTACCTGCCAACGGATCGAAAGACACGCCGTCCATCGGCTGCGCGACGTAGCCGATGGCGTAGATCACGAGCCCGCAGGCCACTTCGAAATATTCGCCGGAGCCTTTTGCCCGGTCGTCGACGACCTGTGTCCGTTCGAGCTTGAGACCTTCGGCCTTTTCGCGGCCTAAAATCTCTACCGGGTTTGCGAAGAATCTGAAGTGCACGCGCTTGTGTTTCGACGCGGGATCCAACTCGGAGAACTCGCGAAAGTTCGTCAGGTTCTTTTCTTTCAGCCTGCGGTCGCGGTCGGAGAGGTCGCCAGGCAGGAGATCGGGCAGTTGCGCCGCATCGACGACAGGGGCGCATTCTTCAAGTCGGCCCATTTCACGCAGTTCGACATTTGTAAACTTGCATTCGACAGGCCCGCGACGGCCGAAGACGTAGACGTCTTTCAGCGGCGACTCGCGTATCGCCTCGGCTGCGTGACTCGCAATGTCCGAGGTCGACATTTCAGATTTCGATTTTACCAAGACCCGCGCGATGTCGAGCGCGACATTGCCGTTGCCGATGACCGCTACGGCGGCTGTATTCAGGTCCGGTGCAAGATCGCGGAAATCGGGAAGTCCGTTATACCAGCCGACAAAGGCGGCAGCGCCGATCACGTTCTTCTTGTCGGCCCCTGGAATTTCAATTGGCCGGTCGTCGGGCATGCCGACAGCCAGGACGACCGCATCGTAGCACTCGCGCAAATTGGACAGTGTGACGTCTTGGCCAACGGTTACGTTCCCGTAATAGCGGACCGGTTCTGACAGGGCTGTCCGCTCATAGGCGCGTGCAACCCGCTTGGTAGACTGATGGTCGGGAGCGACGCCGCCGCGCACCAAACCGAAAGGGCTGGGCAGACGCTCGATCACGTCGATGCGACAGTCCACACCCGACTTGAGCAATGCGGCCGCAGTATAGAACGCGCTCGGACCTGATCCAACGATTGCAACATTTACCGGCATCATATGACATTCTCGAACGAACTGGGGACGTGTGGAAGGGACGCTACTACAACATGTGCGGTCTAGTTAACCGGGTGCTTGTGGTCTCCCGACGCGTCCTGCGGTTACGACGGTTGCACCACAGCTCGTCGGGATTTCACGCAATCTCCGGTTCTGCGCTGATATCACTGGCGATCATGATGATCCCCCTCCAACACTGCCTTGACATAGCACAACGAATCCTTAAATAGAGGCTGGCACTCTCCATGCTAGAGTGCTGATGGTCGGGTTTTTCGAGTCGAGGTTGCTCCCCAAAAACCACACACGATGGAGGTAACGCATGAAATTCAGGCCGCTGCATGATCGCGTCCTGGTAAAGCGGTTGGACGGTGAAGAAAAGACCGCTGGCGGTGTCATTATTCCCGATACCGCCCAGGAGAAGCCGATGGAAGGAAAGGTAATGTCCGTCGGACCCGGTACACGGTCCGAAGATGGCTCGCTGGTTCCGCTTGATGTTAAGTCTGGAGACCGAATCCTGTTTGGAAAGTGGTCGGGCACCGAGATCAAGGTCGGTGGCGATGAGCTCCTGATTATGAAGGAGTCAGACATCATGGGAATACTGAAGTAATCAAAGTCGGGTAGCGCTCGCCATTCAGGACGCATCCTCGGTTGCGGGTCTCCTGGTTGCTACCGAAGCCATGGTTGCTGAGCATCCAGAGCCTGACGCACCACCGCCTGGCGGCGGGATGGCAGGAATGGGTGGTATAGGCTTCAAAGCCGCTTTGCGAAGGACCAATCGTGTGATCGGGCTAGGGGTTCTGCCGCGGCCCGTTATTTTTTCTGTGAGTGCTAGGTGGCGGCGCTGGCCAGCCGGCCAAAG
>CAZCVU010000149.1:0-6702 GCA_964501745.1 uncultured Flavobacteriales bacterium
GGCGGCAACGAGAACGGCGGCTAGAATCAGAGTGGTTTTTCTCATATGCCCTCGATTGGCTTTGCCGACGCTGCATCCTGCTGCGCCGCGTGGTAATGACCGCCCCTAAGAATATCGCGAGATGGCGTAGCAGAAAAGCGCTACCGACACCGGGTCAGGAGCCGGTGCCGTGATGCAGCCTACTGTGCAAGCCCGGACCAGTCCCTCGAAACAGCGGCGCGCGCAACCTTTTGCCCAATCTCACGGCACAATTTGCGGTCTGCCTCCGGGTCGTTTTGCGACGGCATGCGGACGACAGTGTCGTTCGCGTAGGCCGGGATCTTGCCGACGACCTCCGGACTTATGTCCTGCGGGTCTTTGCCCTGCTTGATCGCCCGGATATTGCGGCGCAGCAGCTTGCGGAACATAGCGACGCCGCGATCGGAATGGCCGAGGTACTCGCGGGAATGAACCGCAATCGGCCCGATCGAGACATGGGCGTCATAGTCGCCCGGCACGCGCTGACGCTCGGCGTATGGCCGATCGCAGGCTTGGCCAAAGTTGGCGCCTGCCTCCAGGCGCGCCGGGTCGGGATCGTCCACATGATAGTGGTTGAATCCAAGGTTGATCGTCGCCGTATCGTCGATCGGCACTGCCCAATGCGTCTGCATCGGTCGCACGAAGGTCTGGACTGTCCTGCCATCGCTCCAGGTTGGCGGATATTGGTGAATATTCGGTGTGATCTGATTGGTCATGCGCACCCAGATGTTCTCGCCGACGCGCCGGGCCGCGACATAGACGATACCGTTCGGGACGCGCTGGAAGTCGAGCTCGGGCAGAATGCCGAACGAGTCGGTGAAGCCGGTACCCTCGCGAATCGTGTGCAGGAACGCCGTGTGGGCTGGATCCATACAATTTTCTTTGATCTGCACCCAATTGCACTGCAGCACATTGCCACCCCAGACTTCGCTGCGGTATCCGGGCAGGGTGAAGGTCTCGAATTCGGGAAATGGCGGCTCCTTCTCAGGCGGTCCCAGGTAGGCGAAGACCAGCCCATTGAACTCCCGGGTCGGGTAGGCGCCATGGTGTAACCGGTCCTTCAGCGGACTGTCTGCGGGTTCGGCCGGCGTATCGAGTATCGTGCCGTCGATGTCGAAATGCCAACCGTGATAGCAGCAGACGATGCCACGCTCCTGAATGAGCCCGAATTCAAGCGACGTGCCGCGATGCGAGCAGTTGAGGACAAGCAGACCGATGCGGCCGGATCCATCGCGAAACAGCACCAGGTCCTCGCCCATGACACGGACGCGCAGAGGCACGTCCTCGAGCCAGTTCGTAAAGGCGATCGGGTGCCAAAAGCGGCGCAGATACTCGCCGCCCGGGGTCCCCGGTCCGACATGCGTGATTTCGCTATCCTCACGCAGCGTTTCGCGGGCGTTTTGATAGGCGTTGTTGGGTCTATCGATCAGTTTTGTGCGCCGCTGCATCCCGGTTCTCCCCTCGACCCTGCATTTGAGCCATCTTGCAATCGGCTGGTCACCTCGTCAAATGCGTCAGTTTCTTACTGTCGGCAAGAAAAGGCTCGTCATCACGCGTAGGCTTGGCCTAAGTGTTTCGCCGAGATTTGCAAATTGCACGAGGCCGACATGAGCGAGCAGATTTCGGCAAACGGCATTTCCGTGGCCTATGCACTGGACGGTCCGGTTGACGCGCCGGTCGTCATGTTCAGCACCAGTCTGATGTGCAACCACACCATGTGGGACAAGCAGGTCAGCGCTCTGGCGCCGAAATTTCGCGTATTGCGCTACGACACCCGTGGTCACGGCGGCAGTGAGGCGACGAGCGGTCCGTACACGATGGAGTTCCTGGCGGACGATGCCGCTTCGCTGCTTGCGGCGCTCGACATCGAGTCTGCACATTTTGTCGGCCTGTCGCTCGGCGGATTTATCGGTCAGGCATTGGCTTGTCGACATCCAGCTGCCGTCACTTCGCTCGTGTTGTGCGACACGGCCTGCCAGATGCCACCGGAATCGATGTGGGACGAGCGCATCGACACCGCACTCTCAAAAGGCATGGAACCGTTCCCCGAGATCATGGTCCGGCGCTGGTTTACCGATAGTTTTCGCGAGACTAACCCGCACGAATTGGAACCTGTCCGGGCGATGGTCCGTGGCACTTCGGTCGACGGCATGGTCGGCTGCTGCCATGCGGCCAAGAAGATGGATCATGCGCCGATATTGCAGGACATTGTCGCGCCCACCTTGGTCATCGTCGGCGAGCATGATCCAGGCACTCCGGTATCCGTGGCAAGGGTCCTGCACGATGGGATTGCGGGCTCCGAACTTTGCATCATCGAGGATGCGGCGCACCTGACCAATATCGAACAGCCCGGCCAGTTCAACGCTGCATTGCTCGACTTCTTGAGCCGTCACTAACTGCCGTCACGGTTCGCAAGACCGAATGGTGGGTTAAACGGCGGCCTGTTTCGCGGGCTTGTGCGCCCGCGCTTCGACCAGCCCCGTGACGGAATTGCCGAGGAAGACGCGCCGTGCCGAGTCTAGATCGGACGGCCGCAACACCCGTTCGACGATGTTGCTGTCCGATGCGTCGAGCAGCGCACGCCGAAGCGTCCCGTCGAGCAGCCCGCAGGAGACCGGCGGCGTCGCCAGGCGGCCGTCCAGTTCGACGAACAGGTTACTGCGACTACCTTCGGTGACCTCACCCTTTTCGTTGAGAAACAAGACTTCGTTGCAGCCGGTGGCCTGCGTCAGAGTTGCATATTCTGCGTCAAGCAGTTCGCGATTGGTGGTCTTGTGGTAGCGATGGCGATCGCGGCTGTCGATGGCCTGCTCGGAGAATACGTAAGTGAGAATGGAGCCAGCCTCGGGAAGTGAAGTCGGCAGATGTGTAAGCGTGATTTCGCCATCTTCGTTCAGCAACAGGCGGACGCGCACGGTGTCATCGGTAAACTCGGTGCTGAGCGCCGTCAGTGCCTTGTGGATGCCCGCAACATCGCAGGGTCTGCCAAAGTGCTGCGCCGAGGCGGCAAGCCGGGCCAGGTGCTGTTCGAGCAGGTAGTAGCCGTCGTCCACCTGCCATCGCATCGTCTCGATGAGCTGAAAGGGCGTGTCTGGCTGCGTCAGGAAACGCGCCTTGAGGAGGCACTCCTCGTATTCCGCCGTATCGTTCGAATCGTGGACGATGCCGCTGCCGATACCCATTTCGCCCCTACCCTTGCGGTCGATCACGAGCGTCCGGATTGCGACGTTGAACTTCGCGTCACCGGTCGGCGATAGGGCTCCGATGGCGCCTGTGTAGACGCCCCGAGGGTGGGCTTCCAATTCGCGGATAATCTCGATCGCCCTGACCTTGGGAGCGCCGGTGATGGAACCGCACGGAAATAGGTTGCCGATCAATTGCGACGCCGTCACCTCGCCACGCAATCGCGCCGTTACCGTCGATGTCATCTGGTGCAGCGTGGGATAGGTCTCGACCGAGAACAATTCGGCGACGTCGACCGAGCCGATTTCGGCGATGCGGCCGAGATCGTTGCGCAGCAGATCGACAATCATCAGATTCTCGGCCCGGGATTTCTCGTCGACCGTGAGCCAGTTACAGAGCGTCTTGTCGTCCTCCGGTGTCAGGCCACGTGCCGCCGTTCCCTTCATGGGACGGACGGTGGCGACGCCGTGCTCGCTACGCACGAACAGTTCGGGCGAAAGCGAGAGCACCTCGAAATCGCGTGCCCTGACATAAGCGCCGTGCGCGACCCGTTGTCGGCGCCGCAGGTCGGCGTAAAGCGACCATGGGTTGCCGGTGAACTCGAACAGGTACTTCAGTGTGAGGTTGATCTGGTAGACGTCACCTGCGGTGATATACGCCTTCACGCGGGCGACCGCGTCGAGATACGCCTTCTTGTCGAGCGTCAGCCGTAGCCTGTCGACGCTGTAGGTGCCATTCGCCCGCGTCTCCACGAAGCGACGGGTCTCACGGTAATCCAGTTGCTGCGGTTCGCGGAACAGGCCCATCGAGATCAGCGGAACCTGCCGGGTTTCAGGGAGCAGCGGTTGTAGTTTGGGCTCCAGCAAATAGCCGAGTTCATATGACAAGAAACCGGCCGCGTGCAGGCCACCGCTGAGCGCCCGGTCCAATGCGGTGAGGCAGGGGCCGAGGTCTTCGGCACTTGTGCATTCGATGAGGTCGACCGGGTCATCGAATACCAGCGAGCGGCCATCACGATTGAGACTATCGTCGAGCAACACAAACGGTGTGTTTGACTCAGTCAGCGGATCGGACTCGTTGGGCATTTCCTGGCCGTGGTCGGATACAGCTCAAAGCTTCGTGTCGAACAACCTGCCATACGCGCACGCTTCGCGGGAGCAAGAAAACCAGTTCGCCGGCATGACTGCAAGCACCAGCCCACGCTCGTTCGATGCTGGTGAAGGCCCTGGCCTGCTTCCAGTGAGGTCTCTGTGCCGCATTGTTGCGGCCGGCCACCGTTTTGCTAGGCAACAAACGGCAAAATCGTTATGCTTCTCAAGCTAACGGCGGCTGCCAGCGGTTGTGTTCGCAGCCATGCAGCCGGGGGGATCAGCAGCAAATTCCAATACCCGCGATGCCGCGTTCGCCTGGGAGAGTTTGGGCACGGCACGTCAGGTCGATAGGGAGCAGTCATGGAAGACATCAATCTCAAGCCGGTTATCGCGATAGTCATCGTAAGCGGCATCGTGTTCTATTTCTTAAATGCCGTCTGGGCGATGTACTACACTACCGAATTACCGCTTCAGGAAGAATTTTGCCAGAGATGGGCGGCCGAACAGACTGGATCGTCGGAAGGCAAGATGTTTTGCGACCAATACGCAAACAAGTTTGAAGAGCTTAAGCACCAATATAATCTGAACGCGGAGTCGCTGATAGCGCCGCGGAATCTCGTTCTTGGCTTCCTCGGCCCGGTCGTCGGCATTATCGCCTTCTTCATCGCTGCACGTCGGGGCGCAGAGAGACGGAAGGATGAGAAATACGCGAAGGAGACCGGCATCATGGATTATCTCCCGCCGGTCATTCTAGGCTTTGCCGCGACGGCGCTCATACCGGTGTTTCTGCACTTTGTCGCGCCCGAACCAAGGGAGTGGCTCCCTAGCGGCATTATCAACGGAGCCGACGCGAAAGTTCAGACCATGGTCGAGAGACTACGCGCCCAAGCCGGGAGTTAGCGCCCGGTAGTCGGTGGATATCCCAAGGAGGTTGCGCCATGGGCATGGGGCAGTTGATCGACGGCACGTGGGTCGACGAAGAAGCGACTGCCCGTCTTGCCGCGGACGGCAGCTACCAACGCGTAAACTCGAAAATCCGCAGCTGGGTGACCGCGGACGGATCCCCCGGGCCGAGCGGTGAGGGCGGCTTCAAGGCGGAGACCGGGCGCTACCATCTCTATATCTCGCTGAGCTGTCCTTTTGCGCATCGCACCGCCATCATGCGACGCCTGAAGGAGCTCGAGGACGTTGTGTCGATATCGGTTGCGGCACGGCGAACAAGCCAGAGCTGGGTGTTCGACAACGACTCCAAGGAGTATGGCGACGCTATTCTCGGATCGGACTTCCTGCACGAAGTCTATACCGCTTCACATCCGAATTTCTCCGGCCGGGTGACCGTGCCCGTATTGTGGGACAAGCAGCGCAGCGTCATCGTCAGCAATGAGTCCTCCGAGATCATCCGGATGTTCAATTCGGCCTTCAATGGCTTCACGGCGGACCGCACCGATTACTATCCCGAAGCGCTGCGGCCGGAGATCGACGAACTGAACGAGATGATCTTCGAAAGCGTCAGCGCCGGTGTCTACAGAGCCGGATTTGCCGGCACGCAGGAGGTTTACGATAGCGCGTTCGACAAAATATTCGATACGCTGGACAAGCTAGACGAGCGGCTCGAGCAGAAACGATACTTGACCGGCGACCAGATCACCGAAGCGGATTGGCGGCTGTTTCCGACATTGGCGCGGTTCGATGTGGCTTATCACGGCGCCTTCAAGTGCAACAAGCAGCGGCTTGTCGACTTCCCGAATCTCTGGCCCTACACAAGGGATCTCTACCAGGTGCCGGGGGTCGCGGAAACCGTCGATCTGGAAGCCATAAGAGAGAGTTATTTCACCGAGACGCCACTAACGAATCCCTTGGGCGTGGTGCCGAAGGGGCCGCAGGTCGACTTTTCGGAGCCGCACGGCCGCGAGGCAATCTAGAGTTTTCCGCTGATTGCTTGGAGCGGCCTGGCAGTGACGAACGTCACTTTGACTTCCGAAGGTCGTTCTCATATATGTTCGTATAGCGGAGCTGTATGGAAACCAGGAGGGACGCATTCGCTCTAGCTTTCAGCAAACCGCAATGCAACTGCCATTGAAACGGTCCATCAGACGGATCAGCGCAAGTTGTGCGCTGTGTGCGGCTGTTTTGCTGGTGGTCTCCCTTGCGACGCCCGCAGCGGCGGGCTTCAAGGAGGGTCTGGCGGCCTACGAGCGCGGTGACTACCGGAGGGTGATCAAGGAGCTCCGGCCTCTCGCCAAAAAGGGCCACGCCGAATCGCTATTCGTGCTCGGCGTCATGGCTCTTGAGGGCAAGGGTGTCAAAAAAGACCTGAAGCGCGCCGCAAAGGCTTTCGCCGGCGCTGCTGCACAAGGACTGTCCGTCATCAAAACATTTGGGACATCAGAGCCTATTTCTTAACGGAGGA
>CAZCVU010000150.1:0-6695 GCA_964501745.1 uncultured Flavobacteriales bacterium
TCAGATCAAGGGCTGCGCCGCCACCGGCGGAATCATCGGCATCAACGGCTGCGGCACCTTCCTTGCCTACAACGAGGGATCGGCCGAAACGATGTTTCGCCACATCGACTATATCGTTGAGTTGGTTGGCACCCGGCATGTCGGCATCAGCCTCCACTTCGTCTACGATACAGGAACCTGGGACCAGTATCAGACCGCGTGGAACGTGGGGATGGAGGACGACCCCGACAACGACATTCCGTGGCCCGAGATCAATCAAGCGGAGCCGGAGGAGCTGCCGCGTCTCACCGAAGTTATGCTGAAGCATGGCTATGAAGACGGCGACATTCGCGGCATCCTCGGCGACAACTGGCTGCGTCTTGCACGGCAGGTGTGGAAATAGCTTTGTGGTGAAGCGGAAGAATAGAAGCCTTTTCCAGGACGATCCGGGCTGCCGACCGCCTTCAGCTTCTCCAGCGCGCGCAGGCAAGCACGACGGAGGTTTCGATCTGGCGCTCCGGCACCGTCCAATAGGTCCGCAGCAAGCGGTCCTTTTCGGCTGGAGTCACGACCCGGAAGTCGTATGCCTGATAGAACCGAATCGCCCAGTCGGCGGCAGCCCAGGTGCCGACTAACAGGGGTCTTTCGGTCAGGCCCCTGAGGTGGCCGAGCAGCGTACCGCCGATCCCCTGATTCCGCCGCACAGTCCGGACATAGGCGTGGCGAATCAACGTCACATCCTTGACGTCTTCGATACCCATGACACCGAGCAGCTCGCCATCCTCCTGGAAACCCCAGAATCGGACGCCGCGAGAGATCTCTTCTGCCAGCTCGTGGTCCGACATATACGGCTCTTTCCAGCAATCCGGCGGAATGACGTGCCGATAGGCCTCGGCGGCATCGTTGACGATGGCTGCGATGGTTTCGAAGTGAGCTTCGGTGCAGGCGCGAATCATGTCACTTGGGTTCAAGCCTCGGACAATCGTCGCACCGGGGTGCGAGCAGTTCAATCACCAAGAATTACACCCTTCGTCCGCGACGCCAATCTTGCACTGGTGACACAGGCTGAGCGAGGGCTCCAACGGCATCACATTGTGCCAGATTGTTGCAACGGTGGCCCGGCTGCAAACGCTAGAGTTAGGCCCACGAGAACCGGTCGATGCCGGTTAGCCGGCACCGCACGACGAGCTTCGAAGGGACAGGCGACTAGCGTGTGATCGCTTCCACAGCCTGGCATCGATGCGGCCCGTGCAGGCTAACGGGACACTGCGGGAATTATCCTTGAGACGCGCCCTGCAAACCAAAATCCTCGACCCTCTCCCTGCAGTCATCGTAGGAAATGGTGACACATCGGCGGTGCATTTCCCCGAGCGTAATTTCCGAAGCGCGTTGCGGAAAGCTCACGGGCGCTTCCAGGCAATCCCGAAAGATCTGCTTGACCACATCGGTCATCCGCTGACAGCTGGTGTGGTAAAGCAATGCTCTCTCTTTGTGCGACATATCGGGAATGATCACGACATGCTCGCATTTCCGTTGTAGGTGCTCGACAGCAGCCGGCTCAGTTCCGTCGTCTATGAAGAGAATGTTCTCTCGAACGACCTGGCAGCGTCCGTTTTCCGGCAGGCAACAGGCGGAGAAGTCAGCGGAGTTCTCCACAAATCGGCTCGCTTGATTCTCCAAAGAGATTTCTGATCTTTGGGCGTTCATGGCCGGACGGAGTTGTTGTACCGGTGCTATAGAGAGGTTATCGCATCTACGCAATCTGATCCAGCCGCGATTAGCGCGGGCCGCATGCCGGTGGCGCCAAAGGTCGGTTTCCCGCCGACGAAAGCACCTGCGTAGGTCGCCGCGGCAATGCCATCTCGACCCTCTCGGCAGCTTCATGTGGACGCTTGCGTTGCTGAATGCCATGCCACAGTGATCGCTGACGATCCCGCGCGAGAGGCTCGAGCAGCAAGGGCATCCGCTTGAAGCTGGGGCGATGCCCACGCGGGCCATACGGTTTTGATTTACGTCAATGCGGGCGGGTGACCGCCGCGCAATCGTTACGGCGCATCTGGGCGTTACTGGGCGACTAAGTTCAGTCTTGGAGCACTCGGATTCTGACGCCCCGATGACGCGGCTAAATCATGAAAAATGACCCTGCAAGACGCCCAGTAAATTCATCAGTGTCAGAAGACGTTCCCGGTTTTCCGTCACAGGACAAACATCGAAGAGTGATTGAATGAAGAAACGCGGAAGCCACGCGTCATCCAAAAAGGCCGGGCGCACGCGCAGAGCCGGCGCTCCGAAGGCTCGACGCTCGGGAAAATCGGCGCGGCGCCTCGCGCCCGAAGTCGAGCGCTGGTTCGCCACTGCGGAGGCCGAGTTTCCATCGTCACGGTCATCGATCATCCCTATGCTCCAGTCGGCGCAGGCGGCGCTCGATTACTTACCGCGCGATGCGATGCAGGCCATTGCGCGCCATCTCGTCGTGCCCACGGCAATGGTCGAGGGTGTCGCCAGTTTCTACGCGCAGTTCCGCTTCAATAAACCCGGCAGGCATCGCCTTACGGTTTGCGCCGGTACTGCCTGCTACGTACGTGGCGGTGGAAAGCTGATGGAGGAACTGCAGGCGGACCTCAAGATTGCGTCGGGCGAGACCACGGCCGACGGCGCCGTATCGCTCGAATCGGTCTCCTGCTTCGGTACTTGTGCGCTCGCCCCCGTCATGGTCCTCGACGACAAGGTTCTACGCCAGCAAACCAGCTCATCGGTGAAGAATATAATACAGGACATTTCCTCCGGCCCATCGAAGAACGGGTCGCGCGACGTGGGCTCTTCCCCCACCGCCCGAGGAGCGCGCAAATGACGAAGCTATTGCTCCGTTCCGACCTCGACGCATTGCGTGCCCAACTCACCGCGTCGTTCAACCCGGACAAGCACCGCATCTTCGTGTGCTTGGGCACCGGCTGCAAGGCATGCGGCGGAGACGAGATCTTCGGCGCCTTCGAGAAGGAGCTGAAGCAGGCAAAGCTTGATGACCGGGTCGAGGTGGTGATGACTGGGTGCCGCGGCTTCTGCGAGAACGGCACGCTCGTGGCGGTGCGCCCTCCCAGAACGCAGTATTGCCGTGTCAGCCCGGACGACATCCCCGAAATCGTTGAGAAGACGGTCGCCCGCGGCGAGGTCATCGAGCGGCTGCTCTATGAGATGCCGGGCACCGTTGCAAAGAAGACGGGGCAGCGGATCTCCGCCGAGGAGTCGATCCCGTTCTACCAGCACCAAAAGCGCCTCGTGCTTGGGATGAATGACCGAATCAACCCGTCGAGGATCGAAGACTACATCCGAGAGGGAGGCTACGTGGGGCTCGCCAAGGTGCTGTTCGAGATGAGTCCGGATCAGATTATCGACGAGGTACAGCGCGCGGGCCTTCGGGGGCGGGGCGGCGGCGGCTTCCCAACCGGACAGAAGTGGAAACTCTGCCGCGCTGCGGACGGGGACGCCAAGTATGTCATATGCAACGCCGACGAGGGCGACCCGGGTGCGTTCATGGACCGCTCGCTGCTGGAGGGCAACCCGCATTCCGTGCTCGAGGGGATGGCGATCGGCGCGCGCGCGATCGGCTCTTCGCAGGGCTATGTTTACATTCGCGCCGAGTACCCGCTTGCGATCGAGCGGCTGCGGAATGCGATCGAGCAGATGCGCGAGTGGGGGTTACTCGGCGAGAATATTCTCGGATCAGATTTCTCGTTCAACGTCATCATCAAGGAGGGGGCGGGGGCTTTCGTCTGCGGCGAGGAGACCGCGCTCATCGCCAGTATCGAGGGGCGCCGCGGCATGCCGATGGCGCGTCCGCCGTACCCTGCAGTCAAGGGCCTGTTTGGCATGCCGACCAACATCAACAACGTCGAGACGTGGGGGACCGTTCCGCACATCATCACCGACGGCGCTGACGCGTACGCCGCCCTTGGGACCGAGGGAAGCAAGGGAACCAAGATCTTCTCGCTCGTCGGGAAGGTGAACAACACCGGCCTTGTCGAGGTGCCGATGGGGATGTCGCTGCGCCAACTCATCTACGAGATCGGCGGTGGCGTGAAAGACGGTCGCGAGCTCAAGGCAGTGCAGTCGGGCGGTCCCTCGGGTGGCTGCCTCCCTGCACACATGACGCATCTGCCGATCGACTACGAGTCGCTCGCCGAGGCCGGTTCGATCATGGGCTCGGGTGGCCTGGTCGTCATGGACGACACTACCTGCATGGTCGACCTGGCGCGCTACTTCGTGACATTCACGGAGAAGGAATCGTGCGGAAAATGCGCTCCCTGCCGGCTTGGAACGCGCCAAATGCGGATGATCCTCGACGACATCTGCGAGGGACGCGGGACCGAAGAGAGTATCGCGCAGCTCGAATCGCTCGGCGAGGCCGTCAGTAAGGGGTCGCTCTGCGGCCTAGGCCAGACCGCGCCGAATCCGGTACTGACGACGATCAAGTACTTCCGCGAAGAGTACCTGGTACACGTGCGCGAGAAGCGCTGCCCAGCCGGCGTCTGCCAGTCCCTGTTCCTTGCAACTTGCTCCAACCGTTGTCCAGCCGAGGTGGATATTCCGGCTTACATTTCCCTCGTTGGGGAAGGCCGTAGCGAGGAGGCGCTACTGAGTCATATGAACCGGAATCCGTTTCCGTCAGTGTGCGCGCGGGTGTGCCCGCGACCATGCGAGGAACGCTGCCTGCGCGAAGAGGAAGACAACCCGGTGGCGATTCGCGCGGTGAAGCGCTTCATGGTCGATGTCGCCCCGGAAATCAGCATCCCGGTGATGGACCGCCCGCCCGAGGAGCGGCGGCGTACGGCTGTCGTCGGCGCTGGCCCGGCGGGACTGACTGCGGCCTACTTCCTGCGACGCCTCGGGCACGAAGTTACGGTGTACGAGGCGATGCCCGAGCCCGGAGGAATGCTGCGTTATGGTATTCCTTCCTACCGGTTGCCGCTCGAGGAACTCGAGCGCGACATAGAGCGCATCACGAGCATGGGCGTGAAGATTGTCTGCGGCACCGCCATCGACAAGAAGTTCTCGATGGCGCGGTTGCGCAAAGACCATGACGCTGTGTTTGTCGGCAGCGGCGCCTGGTCGGACGTGACGATGGGCGTCCCAGGCGAAGAAGGGCCAGGTGTCGCCTCGGGGATCGAGTTCCTCAAGAATCTGGCGCTCGGCCCGGCACCTCGGATCAGCGGGGACGTGGTCGTGGTGGGCGGCGGGAATACCGCCATCGACGCGGCGCGCACTGCGCTGCGGTTGGGTGCAAAGAGTGTCACAGTTGCCTACCGCAGGACCCGCGAAGAAATGCCGGTTCAGCCCGAGGAAATCGACGAGGCACTGGAGGAGGACGTGAAGTTCGAGTTTCTCGTTGCGCCCGTCGAGGTTATCCGCAGCGACAACAAATCCACGGTGGCGATCAAGTTGCAGCGAATGCGGTTGGGCGACTTTGACGACAGCGGCCGCAGACGACCGATGCCGATAGAGGGCGGGTTCATTGAAGTTCCGGCGGCGCACATCATCCGAGCCATCGGCCAGAAACCGATCGTTCCGATTGGCGGCCCGCCGGTTACGAAACGCGGCACGCTCGACGTGAATCGATTCTCGCTCGCGACGGAACTCGACGGCGTATTTGCCGGTGGCGATGCCGTACTCGGTCCGGCGACAGCGGTAGAGGCAATCGCACACGGCTGGCGGGCTGCAGAGGCTATCGAGCGCTACCTGCACCCAGACAAGCCCGCACGGTTTCCGTGGAATGCCGCACGCTCCCTCGACACAGCATTCGATCCCGATGCCCCCCCAAAAAAGACGGCACGCCGCCGGACGTCCAAGCTATTGCCGCATGAGCGCAGAGGCGGATTTGACGAGGTAGAGCTGACGCTGAGCGCCGCCAACGCCCGTCTTGAGGCGGGCCGCTGCCTGAGGTGCGATTTCGGTAAAACGGTCGTTTCACGGGATGAGGAGTGACCATGCTGAACTTGACGATTAACGGCCGCACGGTCACGGTTGAACAGGGGAAAACAGTGCTCGACGCCTGTCGCGTCGCCGAAGTCTACGTGCCGACGCTTTGCGATGACCCCGAGCTCGAGCCGTACGGCGCGTGCCGCCTGTGCATCGTCAAGGTCGACGGTCTGCGCGGCCTACCCACCGCTTGCACGACGCCTGCCGCCGAGGGCATGAAGGTCACGACCGAGGACCCCGAAATTCAGGATGTGCGCCAATGGACGGCGCAGCTCCTACTCGCCGACCACCCGCTGGATTGCCTGACCTGCGCGCAATGCGGATCTTGCCAGTTACAGGAGCTCGCGGAGTATCTGGGGATTCGCGATCGCGTCCTGCAGCCGATGACGCGCGAGGCGAAAATCGACGACTCGAACGCCTGTTTCGCCATCGACATGCAGAAATGCATTCTCTGCGGTCTGTGCGTACGGGCCTGCGACGAAGTTCAGCAGCTTGGGGCCATCGATCTGGTGAAGCGCGGCTATGAGAGCGCAGTCGAACCGTTCGGCGGAGGCCCGATCAGGAACTCCATCTGCGAGTCGTGCGGCGAGTGCGTGGAGCGCTGCCCCACCGGGGCGCTCACTCCGCGAGAATACCTCCGGCCCGATCGCGAGGTCTCCACCGTGTGCCCGTATTGCGGCACCGGCTGTCGGGTTATCCTGGGCGCCAGGGGAGACACCGTCGTGAGCGCCCGCGGTGACCCG
>CAZCVU010000151.1:0-6660 GCA_964501745.1 uncultured Flavobacteriales bacterium
TTTTGTCTATCAAATACTCATAAATTGGAGGTTTTATTGGATAAAATGCGGTGAAATGGTGACGTTTCCGGGCATTTGGTGTGCTTTCGAAGAGCAGATGCTATTCGCTGAAATGATCAGGCAGCCGGGTGGCAGTCATAGAGAACGGTTTTATTGATTCGTTGCAATCGTCGGCGATGCGGCATCAGCGACGTGCTGAAGATTTCCTTCACGTGGAATCCGGCGTCGCTAATTCTGTTCGCATAATCAATACCGCAGATGCGAACGTGGTAGGGATGCCCGAACGCGGTGAGCCTTTCGCTGGGAGCCGTGATTGAGGCATCCTCGTAGGTGCAGTTTCGCCGGGGATCAACGGGCACAAGGATGACTGCACGGCCGTTTGGACGTAGAACACGCGCCATTTCTCGCATCGCATTGCGGTCATTCTCGATATGTTCCAGCACGTGGCTGCAGATGATGATGTCGAAAATTGCCGAATCGAACGCCAGATTCGTGAGGTCCATTTGCCGCGCTGCTTCCGGGTTGTGGAGATCGATCGTCAGGTAGGTAAGGTTGGGCAGTTGCGACAGTATCTTCCGAATCGGTGGCTCGGGTGCGACATGCAGGATTCTTGAGCGCCGCCGCGTCAAACGCAAGCTGTTCTTGAGATACAGCCACAGGAAGCGGTGGCGCTCGAGGGACCCGCAACCGGGACACCGCGCATGCCGGCGCTGGTTAAGGCCGAACGGCAGAAAACAGCGGTACCAGCCGCCGCATATGGGACAATGAAAACGGCTGCCGGGGATCGCAGTTCGAACAGCCCGCTCGCCACTTATGCCAGTACCATAGACGGTCGCAGCAGGCGTTTCGTCTTGGTTGATCCGGACCAGTTGGCGATGCAGGTTGTCTAGCACGGGAAGAAGGCCTTATTAGTTGTTGGAACGACCGAATCGTCAACAATCACGAGCTCGACAGATCGCACATCAGGTCCAACATATGAGCTTGTGCGACAAATTGTGCACACAGTTTCTTGATTTGGCCACTTAAGGGCCTTTTCCATTCACTAGCAATTCCAATATTATGACCTAGTTGCGTGGAAACCACTCGGTGATGGAATGCGCGATTCGCGCAACGACGGTGATGGCGATCTGAAAACCGGCGTGGTAGTTAAAGCCAAGCCGAAGACTAAGAAGCCGTCAATGTACAAGGTGCTCATGCTGAACGACGACTACACTCCAATGGAGTTTGTCGTACAGGTCCTTGAGCGGGTGTTCGCTAAGCGCCGCGAAGAAGCAATGCGCATTATGCTTCATGTTCACCGTCGCGGGATCGGTATATGTGGGGTTTTTACCTACGAGGTCGCAGAGACTAAGGTTAATCAGGTCATGGATGCAGCGCGAAAGAACCAGCATCCGCTGCAGTGCACGTTAGAGAAGGAATGACAAACGGTGTTGTCACGTAACTTAGAGGAAACACTTCACCGTGCGCTCGCGTACGCGGGCGACCGCAGGCATGAATACGCGACGCTGGAACATTTGCTGCTGGCGTTGGTGGAGGATCAGGACGCGGTGGCGGTGCTTCGCGCCTGCGGCGTCGATCTCGACAAGTTGCGGGGCGAACTGTCGGGCTACCTCGACAATGAACTCGCTGGGCTTGTCGCGAGTTTGCCTGAGGATCCGAAGCCGACGGCTGGGTTCCAACGAGTGCTGCAACGTGCGGCAATTCACGTGCAGTCCTCTGGCCGAGAAGAAGTGACCGGCGCCAATGTCCTGGTTGCAATCTTCTCAGAGCGTGAAAGCCATGCCGTGTACTTCCTTCATGAACAGGATATGACGCGCTTCGATGCCGTCAACTACATCAGCCATGGTATTGCCAAGGTCGCGACCGAATCCGAACGCGACACGCCGAGTGGGGCTGAAGAAGACTCGACGGCTGAAAAGCCGAACAAGCGCGGCAACGAGGCGCTCGACGCCTACTGCGTCAATCTCAACAAGAAAGCGGAAGAGGGACTCATTGATCCGTTGATTGGCCGCGAGCTCGAGATCGAGCGCACGATTCAGATCCTGTGCCGGAGAACAAAGAACAACCCGCTCTATGTGGGCGACTCAGGCGTTGGTAAGACGGCAATATGCGAGGGTCTCGCCCGACGCATAACGCTTGCGGAGGTGCCCGATGTGCTTAAGGAATCGACGATCTTTGCGCTCGACATGGGCTCGCTTCTCGCTGGCACACGCTATCGGGGTGATTTCGAGGAACGCTTAAAGGCAGTATTGCGCGAACTCGACAATACCGAGGGCGCGATTCTGTTTATCGATGAGATTCATACCGTGATTGGCGCCGGTGCAACGAGCGGCGGGGCGATGGATGCCTCAAATCTTCTGAAACCTGCCCTCGCTAGCGGCACCCTGCGTTGTATCGGCTCTACCACATACAAGGAGTTCCGCAATTATTTCGAAAAGGACCGGGCGCTTGTCAGGCGCTTCCAGAAAATCGACGTCGTGGAGCCGTCGCTTGCAGACTCGGTAAAGATCCTCAAGGGCCTGAAGCCGTATTACGAAGAACACCACAAGGTTCGCTATACTGCGGAGGCGCTTCGCACCGCTGTGGAGATGGCGGAGCGCTATATCCACGATCGGAAACTGCCGGACAAGGCGATCGACATCATCGACGAAGTCGGTGCTGCGCAGATGTTGGTGCCGGCATCGCGACGCAAGAAGACGATCGGCGTGAAGGATATCGAGGCGATTGTCGCGAAAATCGCGCGGATTCCGCCGAAACATGTTTCTAAGAACGATAAGTCCGCATTGCTCAGTCTTGAGCGCGATCTGAAGACCGTGGTGTTCGGCCAGGACCGCGCAATCGGCGAGCTCGGGGCCGCAATCAAATTGTCGCGGGCTGGGTTGCGCGAGCCGGAGAAGCCGATTGGCAGTTACCTGTTCTCCGGCCCCACCGGCGTCGGTAAGACGGAGGTGGCCCGACAACTGGCTCATACCATGTCGATCGAGCTTATTCGCTTCGATATGTCTGAATATATGGAGCGCCACAGCGTGAGCCGCCTGCTTGGCGCACCGCCAGGCTATGTCGGCTTCGACCAGGGTGGTCTGCTCACCGACGCCATCGATCAGCACCCGCACGCTGTGTTGCTGTTGGACGAGATCGAGAAGGCGCATCCCGACCTGTTCAGCATTCTTCTGCAGATCATGGATCACGGCAAACTTACCGACCACAATGGTAAAGCCGTCGACTTCCGCAATGTGGTACTGATCATGACGACCAATGCCGGTGCGGCCGAATTGGCAAAACCAGCGATCGGCTTTGGCCGCGAGGATCGGGATGGCGAGGATGAGGAAGCGATCAATCGGATGTTCTCGCCTGAGTTCCGAAATCGGCTGGATGCGGTGATCGGGTTTTTGGCATTGTCACCGGAGGTCGTGGGTCAGGTTGTCGACAAATTTATCATGCAGCTCGAGGCCCAGCTCGCCGATCGCAATGTCACCATCGAGCTTTCCGGGGCAGCGCGAAAGTGGCTCGCGGAAAAGGGCTACGACCGCAATTTCGGTGCCCGGCCGTTGGGGCGGATCATACAGGAACATGTCAAGAAACCGCTCGCGGAAGAGCTGTTGTTTGGCAAGCTTGCGAAGGGTGGGGTTGTGCGCGTCGACGTCAAGGACGACAAGTTCACGTTCACCTATCCAAAGCCCTTGATCGGCAAGCCGAAGGTGCCGGCGCTCGTCGAGAATTAGGTGACGCTCAGACCGGCTGGCGTTTCAATAGCGCTGGCGGGTCACACACTGTTGTCGTGTCTGTTGCGCGCGAACGGCGAACACGCCCCCGGGCAGGGCGCCGGCGGCAATCTTCCCAACGATTAGAGTCTTAGACGGCCTGCGGGGCGGCAGCGGCGCTGACCACTTGATTGCGGCCACCGCTCTTGGCCTCGTAAAGTGCTTTATCCGCTGCGTCAATCAGGTGCGCGACTTCTGAATACTGCGGATATGTGGCGATCCCGCCGCTTAACGTCACTACAAAATCGCCGCCGTCATGCTGATGGCGAATATCGGCGAACGACTGTCGTACTTCATCAATGATTTTTGTTGCCGTTTCCGCGTCCGCGTCGGGCAAGACGACTGCGAACTCCTCGCCGCCATAGCGGCCGATCACATCAGTGGCGCGCAGCCTCTGCTTGAGCAGGTTCGATAGACTCTTGATAACTCGATCACCGGCGGGATGACCGTACTGGTCGTTAACTAGCTTGAAGTGATCGATATCGAGGAGCGCGAATGTAAGCGACTGATTAATGCGTCGCGCCCGTGCCAGTTCGATCTTCGTCTGCTCATTCGTCGTCGTATGGTTGAGCAAACCAGTCAAACTGTCGCGGACCATGAGTGCCCTGAGCGTTCTAAATCGTCGCGCACGCGTTATCACTGCAGCGACCAGATGTTCAGGAAAAATCGGCTTCACCAGAAAATCGTCCCCACCGATCGTCATGACGTCAAGCTGCTTCGAGGTGTCGTCTTCGGCCGAAAGGAACACAATCGGAATTGGCAGGTAGGCGTGTTCCTGGCGAATTGCCGCCGCCAACTCCTTGCCGTGACACTTCGGCATATAGAGGTCCATGACGATCAGTTCGGGCCGGAAGTCGCCGAGTGGCTGCAGCACGGCAAGTGGATTGTGCACAACCAAGACCTCGACCCCAGCTTCTTCGAGCACCGATTTGTAATAGCTCGATAGGCCAGGATCGTCGTCGACGACCAAAACTCGGAAAGGTTCTTCTTCCTGCAGTTCCTGCAGACCGTCAATGGCATCTATCAGCTCAAGTATGTTGACCGGACGGCCGAGGAAAGCCACCGCGCCGGCCCGAGCAGCTAGAAGGCGCATCGGCAACTCCAGATCATGGGCAATGAAGATTGCCGGAGGTAACGAGGAGCCTTGTTTCTTTAGCTTTTCAAGCGTGCTGATATTTCGCCGACCGTCTTTGTGGGACTTGACGGCGACCAGGAGGGCGACAGCCTTGCCAGCGGAAGATCCAAGTGCTGCGGCATTGTCGAAGTGGTGAACCAAGTAGCCGAACTGGCCAAGTTGAGCGGCAAGGCGGTTGGCTTCTTCGGTATCTTCTTCAATCAGAACCAGCTCGCGATCAGCCATCGCCTATTGTCCATCCTCGTTGCGGAACGGGGTGCGTTCCGTGAGATACTCCAACTCTTCAGTTTCCATCGCCCGCTCGCGTTTCAGGAAACTCTCCACGGCGTCGCGGAAGCCAGAGTCCCTGATCCAATGCGCGCTATAGGTCTGCACTGGCTCATAGCCGCGTTGAATCTTGTGAGGTCCCTGTGTACCCGCCTCTACCCGACCGAGCCCATGCGAAATCGCGAAGTCGATCGCCTGATAGTAGCAGGTCTCGAAGTGCAGGAATTTGTATCGCCGATTGCAGCCCCAATTGCGTCCATAAATTGCGTCGCTCCCGAGCAGGTTGAAGGCGCCGGCGATCGGATGCCCGTCTTCGTAAGCCATGATTAGCACGACGCGCTCGGCCATTGTCTCGGTCACAAACTCGAAAAACTCGCGGTTCAAATACGGAAATCCCCACTTTCGATCATATGTGTCGGCATAGAATTCATAAAATGTGTCCCAATGCCGGGTCGTTAGCGTCGCTCCCGTTAGCGCTTCGAAGGTAATGCCGGCGTCGGCTATGCGTTGTCGTTCCTTACGGATTGTCTTGCGTTTTCGGCTGGTCAGGTTGGCTAGGAAATCGTCAAAGCTCTCGTAGCCTCGATTAAGCCAATGATATTGATGGTTATGGCGGACAATAAATCCGGCCCGCTCCAGGCATGTCGCGTGAGCCTGCTCTGGAAACGTGACATGGATCGAAGAGAGTTTGTAACGGTTGGCAATCTCGATCATTCCGGCGCACAGCGCCTCCTCGACTTCACCGGTCTCGGTCTCGGACCTGGCCAGCAACCTCGGGCCGGTAACCGGTGTGAACGGAACCGCTGCGATCAGCTTGGGGTAGTACCGACCGCCTGCGCGCTCGTAGGCATCCGCCCAACCATGATCGAATACGTACTCCCCGTAGGAGTGGCTCTTCAGATACATCGGCGCGGCGCCGTAGAGGCGGTCGGTCTGGTCCACCATGACGAGGTGATGTGGTACCCAGCCCGTTTCTAGATCGACGGCACCACTCTTCTCGAGCGCATTCAAGAACGCGTGGGATACGAATGGGTTTCCCGATCCGGCGCAGGCGTTCCATTCAATTGGATCGACCTGGTCGATCGACTTGATAACCTTGATCGTGATCAGTTCACGCCCGTCAGGCATGGTTCAACCCCGTCACTACCCTGCTTCATCCGCCGTTATGCGCATGATACAGCAGATATCTGTCGGCTACATCAACGTCCGACAATGCTCGATATTCTTTGGTTCACGGAAGCTTTCTTGTCTTCTTATGCGTCGAACAAATCCCTAACCACAATTGAACCACGACAAAACCTCTGTCTGGTGCGGGTTGCAAGTGCTCATGAGAAGGTTTTTGATATTTCCCGTTGCCAAGCAATGGTCCGTAACTTCGCGTGCTGCGTCCGAACTCCACTTACCTGCGGCGTGAATAGGCTATCATGTAAGAAATTGTAACATTGCTGCGTTGCGTTGTAACCGCGTCGTATTTGCGTCCAGATGACACCAACGTTT
>CAZCVU010000152.1:0-6626 GCA_964501745.1 uncultured Flavobacteriales bacterium
CGCGAGTATCTGCGGCGTTCGCGTAGTCCGCTGATGATTGCCACATCGCCTGGCGACGGTGTGGCGGAAGCGACCCAGCGCACGTCTGTCGTGCGCGAACGTCTTGTGGCATTGGGTGTCCGGCCGAGGAACATTCTGTTGCAACCTGGCAAGGCCCCTGTCGAAGGTGCAAATGCCGTGATCTTGAGTTTCAAGGGCTATGAGATCAAGGTGCCGGAATGTGGCGTCTGGACTGGCGAGGCCGGGTTCAATCCGACGCAACTCCCGCACACCAACCGGGGCTGTGCGTATCAACGAAATATCGGACTGATGCTGGCGGACCCCGGCGTGCTTATCAAGCCGAATGCGCTAAGCTTGATCGATGCTCAATACACCGACCTGATTCTGCAAAGATACCACGCCGGCGAGACACTTGAGGCTGACGAGGAGGAGCAAGGCACCACAAGTGATGTTGAGTAGCAGAATGATGGACCGGCTATGATGCCGGCAATATTGGGAGAACACTGATTCTTAGGATTTCGATCAACGCCTTCGTCGAGAACACGGAGACCGCAGCCGTAATTCAGGGTCTGCAGGAGGACCGTCGTGTCGCGCGTTCCCGCATCCTTGTTCATGACGGCGGCATGGTGCGTGCCGTCGAGTATCTCAGCGAAAACGAAACGCCGCAGTTGCTCATTGTCGAAACCTTGGAAACTGGAGATGCGCTGTTCCAGGCCTTGGAAGGGCTGGCGGATGTATGCAGCCCAGGTGCGCATGTCTTGCTCATCGGCGGGACCAACGATATCGCGCTCTACAAGCAACTCATCGAAGTCGGCATCAGCGAATACTGCTGTGGTCCGGTGGATGCCGCACAGCTTATCGCCGTTATCGAGGGCATCTTCTCGGACGCCGACTCGAGCAATCTGGGGCGCGTTATTGCCTTTATTGGCGCCCGTGGCGGCGTCGGAAGCAGTACGCTGGCTGCCAATACCGCACATCTGCTTGGGCAGCAGTTTCAAGACAGCGTTGTCCTCGTCGATCTTGACCTGCCGTTTGGCACTTCAGCGCTCGCACTCAACCTCCAGCCACGACAAGATGTTGCCGAGGCGTTGGCCGACCCAAACCGCTTGGACGATGTGCTGATGGAGCGCTTTATGCTCAAGTATGACGACCATCTTTCTGTGGTCGCTGCACCGGCGGTACTTGAAGGCGATACCAACATCAACCTTGATTCGTTTGGGATTCTGATGAGACTATTGCAGCAGATGGCGTCCTTTGTGGTTTTGGACCTGCCGCATCAGTGGCCGAGCTGGATGCCTGAGGTGCTTTTCGATGCCAACGAGGTCGTGGCGACGGCCAGCCTCGATCTCGCGTGTTTGCGCGACGTCAAGAATATATTCGACAACTTGGCGCCCAAGCGCGGGGTCGACGCACCAACGCGGCTAGTATTCAACCGTGTGGGAGCAGCCAAGAAGACGGAGTTGTCGCCCAGTGATTTTGAAGAGCCGGCAAGAACCAGCCCATCGGCACAGATTGCCTTCGATCCAGTACTATTCGGAACGGCGTTGAACAATGGCGAAATGCTTGCGGAAGTGAACAAATCAAGTCGGGTCGTACGGGAGCTGACGAGCCTTGCCAACATTGTCAGCGCCCGCGCGTCGGCTGGTGAAGCAGCGAAGAAGGGTGGAGCGTTGGCATCATTGTTGAAACGGACCAAGTGACGATGTTTGGAAGACGAGACACCGCTACGGCGAGAAAAGAACCGGTCCAGGCACCACCGCCTGTCGAACCGCCCAAGGACGAGGACGAAGTTCAGCTAGCCGTTAAGGAAGAGGAAGAAGCGCCACCGAAACCAAAGCCGGAGGCGGTCCCGCCACCGCCTGAGCCGCAGGCAAAGCAATCTGAAGGACCGCTCAGCGAGAAGCTGCAGGAAGTCAAGATCACTGTCTTCAACGACCTGATCGAAGCCGTCGATCTGACGCAGCTCAACAGCCTTTCTGCCGAGGCAACTCGCGAAGAAATCAGCGACATCGTCGGCGAGATTATCGGCATGCGAGACTTGGTCCTGAGCGCCCGGGAACAACAACAGGTTATCAACGACATCTGCAACGATGTGTTGGGACTTGGACCTCTGGAGCCATTGCTGGCACGCGACGATATCGCCGACATCATGGTCAATGGTCCGGAGAAGATCTACATCGAGACCAAGGGTAAGATCGAACTCACGGACGTGAAATTCCGGGACAGCGCGCAGTTAATGAACATCTGCCAGCGAATCGTCACCGCTGTAGGACGGCGCGTCGACGAGGCTAGCCCGATTTGCGACGCGCGTCTCATGGACGGGTCACGCGTGAACGTGATTGCACCGCCGCTAGCCGTCGACGGCGCCGCATTGACGATCCGCAAATTCAGCCAGGACAAGCTGACACTCGATAACTTGGTGGAATTTGGCAGTATTTCAAAGGAAGGCGCCATTGTCCTGCAAATTGCGTCCGCCTGCCGCTGCAACATTCTGATTTCCGGCGGCACGGGATCGGGGAAGACGACGCTCCTCAACTGCATGACGGACTATGTCGAGCCGGGCGAGCGTGTCATCACCTGCGAGGACGCAGCCGAACTTCAGCTTAAGAACCCGCATGTCGTGCGTTTGGAGACACGTCCGCCGAACCTCGAAGGCATCGGCGAGATTACGATGCGCGATCTAGTGAAGAACTGCCTGCGTATGCGCCCGGAACGCATTATCGTCGGCGAAGTCCGAGGTCCCGAAGCCTTCGATCTTCTGCAGGCGATGAACACAGGCCATGACGGTTCAATGGGAACGGTTCATGCTAACAATCCGCGTGAGGGTATCTCGCGCATCGAGAACATGATCGCTATGGGTGGCTTCAATTTGCCCGCAAAGGCGATGCGCGAGCAGATTGCTTCGGCGATAAACATCATCATCCAGGCGTCTCGTTTACGCGATGGATCACGCAAAATCACGCATGTGACCGAGATTGTCGGAATGGAAGGCGATGTCGTGACCCTGCAAGATCTCTTCATTTACGACTTCACTGGCGAGGACGCAGACGGCAAGATCGTTGGCCAGCATCGCCCGACAGGGCTAAGGCCGGCATTCTGGGACAAGGCCCGATATTTCGGCTTGGAGTCGAAGCTGTCGGAGGCACTCGAGCTGCCAAATGTTGTCTGAGACCTCTGGCGCGCTAAATCCCAACGTCGCTCTTGCGATTGGCGCCAGCTTGTTCATGCTGATGGTTCTGAGTACGGTCGCGGTGACGGCGTTCTCTGTCCTGCGTCCGCGGATGCGCCTCAAGCGCCGCATGGCGGAACTTGGACTCGTCGGCACCGCCGCAACGGGTGGAGGCGGCGGCAAGGTCGCCAATCCTAAGGAAAAACTCCACAAGCGTACTCAGGAAAAACTCCAGGAGATGGAGGACCGCGTCAAACAGAAGAAGCGCAGCAATCAGATTCGCAGCGATCTTTTGCAGGCTGGCCTCGAGATCAGCGTGCGGAACTATCTTATGTTGATGGCCATCACCGGCCTGGTGGCCGTGGCATTGTCGATTCTATTCGGCGTACCGGTCTTCGCGGCCATTCCAATTTGCCTCATCGCGTTCTTTGGCCTCCCCAAACTGCTATTAAAATTCCTGGCACGCGGCAGGCGGAAGAAGTTCACGGCGCATTTCGCCGGTGCCATTGACATCATCGTACGCGGTCTCCGCTCTGGACTTCCGGTCGGTGAATGTTTGGCAATTATCGGCCGTGAGATTCCAGATCCTGTGGGCCATGAGTTTCGGCTGCTGATCGAGGGTCAGGAGGTTGGTGTTGCTTTGGACGAGCTGTTGCAGCGCGGTTTGGAGCGAATCCCCACCGCTGAGCACAAGTTTTTCGCCATCGTCCTGCTGATTCACCAACAAACGGGCGGCAACCTGGCCGAAACTTTGGCGAGCCTGTCCGTGGTGCTTCGCGAACGCAAGAAGATGAAGGATAAGGTGCAAGCCTTGTCGAGCGAGGCAAAGTCGTCAGCGACGATCATCGGCGCCTTGCCGTTCTTTGTTATGGGCATGGTCTCACTGATCAATCCGGAATATATGAAAGTTCTGTTCACCGAGACGCTGGGCCAGTTTTTGCTCGTGGCCGGTATAACCTGGATGGCAATCGGCGTCGCCGTGATGTGGAAAATGATCAACTTCAAAATGTGACCCCATGTCGTTCTTTCTTGATCCGCAGATCCTTATCGTAATGCTCGCATTCGCGGGCAGCTTCGCGTCGATATTGGCGTTCACACTGCCGTTCCTGCAACGTGACCAGCGTGCAGCACGTCTAAAGGTCGTGGCGCAGCGGCGCGAAGAATTGAGTCAGCAGCAACGCGAACAAATGGCGCAGGAACGCACCCGGCGGTGGCCACAGTCGCAGGCCCACGTGACTCTGATGAAGGCATTGCTCGGCCGGCTAAAGCTGGAGAACCTGACCTCCTCGCGTGAACTTAAGAAACAGCTGGCGGCGGCGGGCTGGAGAAACCAATCAGCGGTATTCACCTATGTATTTGCGCGGTTAGGCGCTGCCTTGACGTTCGGCCTGATCGCGCTGCTGTTCCTGACATTCTCCGATAAGTTTGCCCAGCCCCTCCTCGTTCGCCTCCTGATCTCCGGCGCCCTGGCCGCTGCCGGCTACTACCTGCCCCCGCTGCTGGTCAAGAACGCGATTCAGAAACGTCAGGAAGAAATGACTTTGGCATTTCCCGATTCGCTCGACCTTCTGGTGATTTGTGTCGAGGCGGGACTGTCGATCGAGGCGGCGTTTGAGCGTGTAACGGCGGAAATCGCCGAACAGGCGCCCATACTATCGCTGGAGCTAGGCCTCACCTCGGCAGAACTTGCTCTTCTCGGCGATCGCCGGCAAGCCTATGCGAACTTCGCAGAACGGACAGCTTTGCCGGCGGCCAAGTCACTAGCGACCGCCTTGATCCAATCGGAGAAGTACGGCACTCAGGTTGGCGTTGCCCTAAAGATTTTGGCCCAGGAAAATCGTGACGACCGCATGGCGAAAGCGGAGAAGAAGGGGGGCGCGCTGCCAGCCCAGCTTACCGTGCCGATGATCGTGTTTTTTCTGCCGGTGCTTCTCCTGGTGATTATCGGCCCGGCCGCCATTCAGATGACAAGTTTATAAACACAGCGTCCGACTTTGCGGCTGGAACGGGTGTAAGGCCGCCCAACAGCGAGCGAACTCAGTGCATCTGTTGGAATGTGGCCAGATTATCCAGGGCCGCGGCTGCCGGTAGATCCTGGCGCGCCAACTTTTCGGCATTCTTGATGTCACCGGCGAGCGCATAGAGCATCGCCAGGTTCTGCCGGGTATGCGGCGTACTTTTCTTGTCGTTCAACAGCTTCGCCAGAATCGCGATGCCGTCATCAAGCTTGCCCGACTGAGCAAGCGACAGTGCCAGGTTGTTGATTACCGCGACATTATTTGGCGAGAGCTCGAGCGCCCCACCATAGGCAGCCTGCGCTGCGTCGAATTCGCCGACGTAGTCATGAAATATCCCAGTCGTGGAGAGGACGTCCCAATTATCAGGTAGAAGCTTAGCCGCCAATTCCAGTGTCTTCTTCGCTTCGTCGAACCGCCGCGCGGTTATCTGCGATTTGGCTAGTTCGAGCACGAATGCCGGGATCTGCCCATGATCCGAAATCCCCGTCACCATGGCCTCAATGGCCTCGCCGGAGGAACCCAGATAGCGAAGGTTTCGCGCCACCCCCAGCAGCGCTTCCGTGTCGCCGGAATCGCGCTCGTACAGACTGCGGTAGTGCGTGGCCGCGGCTTCGTAGTCGAAAGACTGATGGGCAACAATAGCGGCGTCTCTCAATGTCTCCTTGTACGAGACTTGCTTTTCGCCTTTCTCGGTTGGCGCGCAGCCAGCGAGGACCGCAGCCACAAGGCCACAGAGGAAAAATGCGCTATTCGATCCGGGCCGAATGTGATGGCGCCGCGTCTTCATTGTCCAAATACAAGCAATGGTGCAAATTCAACCACTTATGGCCGACATCGTCGTAAGTCTATCTGTGCAGCATCATCCTAAGCAAGGTCGCCGGCAGATTCAGGACCGTCCGGTTCAAACAGATGAAATTGGCGGTATTGCAAACAGAGTTGCCGAACAATCGATTGACAGCTAAGCTAAATCCTTGATTTTCTATCATTAAAGCGTGCACACGGACGCCTGCTGGAGCAGGAACGGATTGGCACCGATGAACCAGATAAAGATCGGCAGATTGTGCGCGGTAGCGATGATAGCGCTCATCCTCTCAGGTTTCGGCTGGCCCGCGCTGGCCGGTGATCCGCTTCAGGTGACGCTGAACAAGACAACGATTCTCCGAATTGCCCGCGATGCATCGACGGTGGCGATCGGCAATCCTGAAGTTGCCGACATCTCGGTCGAATCGCCGCGACTTATCCTTCTTGTCGGAAAACAAGCTGGTGAGACAAGCTTGCTGATACTGGATGCAAGCGACGCGGAAATTCACGATTTCGATCTTGTCGTCGTACCCGAATCGGCGCGTCACTTAACGGTCCATCGCGGTGCGACAGAGGTGACAACTTTCAACTGTGATCCTCGCTGCACGGCAGTCAAGACGCCTGGCGAGCCATTGTCG
>CAZCVU010000153.1:0-374 GCA_964501745.1 uncultured Flavobacteriales bacterium
TCTTCGCCCTGATCGGGTGCGCCGATGACGGCACCCCAGCCCGAGGCGAAGACGATGGTGGACAGCACCGCGAGACCGATGCCGCGCATGATGACTCCTTATTTCACTGGAGCTCGAATAGACGAACAAGCTCCGGACAGTCGGCAAACTCGATCAACGTTACTCGTTGATTATTGATCATTCGGATGGGTCAGTCCAACTTGAACAAAGACAGGGCCTCGCTGTTCTGCGAGGCCCTATACAGGGAGAGATCAGTAACAACGATCAACTTATCCCTGAGAGATACGGAACGAAATTGGTTGGTTCCCTAGGGTGCTAAGGGGATTCCCGTAGTCGAATCTAATCCCAGGAAGATTATTGTGATTTGTGCGGAG
>CAZCVU010000153.1:384-6556 GCA_964501745.1 uncultured Flavobacteriales bacterium
CTCTGGGGAGACGCGCGGAGAACGTCCGCTTTTAGCCAGAAGCGGACATAAGCACCGGTATCAATATGGATGTTGTCAACGCGAGCCGCGCGAGCGGCGAAGCCGAAGAGGAGAGCGACGACCTAACGCGTATTTCGCCGGATCGACTTGCAACGGGACGCCGTTTCTTGCCGCCTCGGCGTAAGGTTATTTCCACACCTGCTTCGCGACCCGAAGCCAATTCTCACCGAGGATACCACGGATTTCCCCTTCGCCGTAGCCGCGGGCGATCAGTGCTTCAGTGAGCGGAGGCAACCCTTCCGGCGCGACGTACTTGATGTCCTCCCGCCGCGGCGCTTCGGATTTGCCTCCAGACGCGCGCCGGTGTCCCTCGACGTGCACGTCCTCCTTCCAGCCTGCTGCTCTTGGCGGATGGGTCGCACCGTAGGCGGGAACATAGTCGATACCGAGCCCGACATGCGCGGGGCCGACTTGTTCGGCGATGTAGTCGATGTGCCGAACAAGGGTCTCCGTCGAATTGTCATTATTTCCGAGGAAGGTCCCAACGCCCACGACGCCGATGACGCCACCGGACTTTGCGCAAGCCTCGATCTGGTCGTCGTGGAGGTTGCGCGGATGGTCCCAGAGCGCCGCCGCATTCGAGTGGGAGAAAATCACCGGGTCCTTCGACAGTCCAAGGATGTCCATGGTCGTCCGGTAGCTGGAATGCGTACCGTCGACGAGCATGCCGACGCGGTTCATCTCCTCCACCAGCTCGACACCAAACCGGCTCAAGCCGCCGTCAGCGCCCTCAATAGGCTCATCGCCTTCTAAGGCCCCCAGATTGTAGGTCATGCTGTGGTGCACACCGAGCCTGTAGTAAGTCTCCACCATGGCAACGTCGGCGCCGCTCGGAAAGGATTTGAAGTGGAAGCCCACCGCCAACTTTCCCTCCTGCTTGGCCTTGATCGCGTCGTCGGCTGAGTCGAAGAGCACGAACTTGTCGGCATGGTCCTCAAGCAAGGCACGTTCCCGGGCAAGCATTGATAGCGGGTCCTTGCGCCCGTCCCAGTCGAGCGCTAGCGCCAGAGAGACGAGGTCGTAGCCGTTGGCGGCGAGCCTGGAAAGCAGTTCGAGTTTGCGCGCGGCAGGAGCGGCGAGCATCCAGATTAGCGTCATGTCCCAAACCAACGCGTCGCGGTGCTGCGCCGCCGCTGTTTCGGAAATGTTCCATTTGGCCATGAGCATTTCCCCGCCTGCTTCACCATACCGACGAACGTACCACGGCGTGATCCTTCAAGCGTTTTCTACCACCTTCCGGCCCCGATGTTTCACTCAAACTGCGCACGGCGGCTGAATGTCCGCTTGGGTTCAGAAGTGGACAATGGAACGATTCTCGCAACACGGGTGTCGTCCAGTTTTCCCGGTATTCGCAAATCCGGTTCGGTTACATCTAGCAGCAGTCACCAGACTTCAGCGGCGTATGTCGAGTTGGTGCCGATCGGCATCCTTGATACCCAGCGCGTCTTCGGCGATCAGAATACGCTGCACGTTCGGCGTACCCTCGCCGACGTTGAGCATATTGATATAGGCGCTCAACTTGGCGATTGGATATTCGTCGGCCAGGGCATAGCCCGCGTAGATCTCAGAAACGGCATGCGACGCCCGCTTCGCAGCCAGACCGGCAAAGTACTTGGCGCGCGATGATGCGCGCGAAGCGGCCCGGCCCTGATCCATCAGCCAGCCGGTTCGATATGTCATCAACCGCGCCGCGTCGATCTCAACCGCCATATCGGCGATCAGATGCTGGATCATCTGGAATTGCGCGATCGGTTGGCCGCGAATGACGCGCGAGTTGGCGTAGGAGGTCGCGTGATCAAGGCAAGCCTGAGCCAGTCCCACCAATCGTGCGGAGACGGTGAGGCGGCCATATTCGAGCGCGTTCATGGCAATCTTGAAGCCTTCGCCCTCTGCGCCCAGCCGGTTGTCGACCGGGACCGGAAAATCGTCGAGGAAGACGGCGCTTGACCGCAGGCAGTTTGACAGCCCGGACATGGCGATCGGCTCGGCCCGGAACCCCTCGAACCGGTTCGGTTCGACGATGAATGCACTGATGCCGCGGTGACCGGTTTGCCGATCGGTTTTGGCAAACAGCAATCCGGTATCGCAGGCGTCGGCGAAGGTAATCCACATTTTCGAACCGTTGAGGCGGTACAACTCGCCATCACGTCGTGCGGTTGTCTGCATCGCGCCGGCGGCGTCTGATCCACCACCGGATTCACTCAAGGCAAACATGCCGATTGCCCGGCCGGCAATGAGATCGGGTACGAAATGGGTAGCCTGTTCGTCGCTGCCCCAGTTGAGGATCGTCAGCGGACAGGTCATGGCCTGCATATTCATTGCGTATCCGAACTCGGGTGCCAGCTCGGACAGTCTTTCGGCAATGATAGCTACGGCAAGAAACCCCGCCTCGGTGCCGCCCAGTCTCTCCGGGAATGCGGTGCCGAATAGGCCGGCGCTTCCCATTTTCTCGATAATTGCGCGGGGGAATTCAGCGTTGGTTTCGTAGCGTGCGATTTCTGGATCGATTTCCGATGCGACGACGCGCGTCACCGTGTCGCGAACCCGCTCCAGGTCCTTGGGCAGGTCGAAGTCCATCAGGCCATCCCTTACGATCAAAGCATATTCCTGCTAAACGAATAGACCTGCCAAACTGCATGAAAGCAAGCGCACTTGCGCATCTGCGCGGGGCATGGCGGGTAAGGTCAGCTGCTATGCCGTGGCTGGCCGAAGAACTCTCTGGCGGAGGCTGTCATGACCGAGAATTCTGAATCGATCGGTGCCCTTGCGGGCATCAGGGTCATTGATCTCACCCGCGTGCTCGGCGGACCGTTCTGCACGCAGATCCTGGGCGACCACGGCGCCGAGATCATCAAAGTCGAGCCGCCGCAGGGCGACGAAGTACGCGATTGGGGGCCGCCGTTTCACGAGGGCGACGCGTCCTACTATATCGGCCTCAACCGCAACAAGCGCTCGATCGCGCTCGATTTGAGCCAAGCTGAAGGCCGCGAGGTAGTGCTGCGGCTGCTCGATGGCGCGGACGTGCTGATAGAGAACTTCAAACCGGGCAGCATGGAACGCTGGGGGCTGGGCTACGAAGACGTGCTGAAGACTAAGTTCGCTCAGCTCGTACACTGCCGTATCAGCGGCTTTGGCGCGGACGGCCCGCTTGGCGGCTTCGCCGGCTACGACGCCATCGTGCAAGCTATGGGCGGCATGTTCAGCATCAACGGCGATCCCGACTGCGGACCGACACGCATCGGCATCCCGCTCGTCGATATCGGCACCGGCCTTTATTCGGCGGTCGCGATTCTGATGGCTTTGCTCGAGCGCGACCGCTCCGGGCTTGGACAGTTTATCGACATGACGCTTTACGACTGCGCCATTGCGCTGATGCATCCGCATGTCGCCAATTTCGAGCTTTCGGGAAAGGTGCCGGGCATGACCGGCAATGCACATCCAAATATCAGTCCCTACGATAAGTTCCGCACGAGCACGGTCGAGATCTTCCTCGGTGCGGGAAACGAGCGCGCCTTCCGTCGCCTATGCGAGGAGCTGGGTGAGCCAAAGTTGGCCGACGATGAGCGGTTTGCCAACAATGCCGGGCGGGTTGCCAATCGTGATGCCTTACGGGCCGAACTTGAACGGCTGCTGGTCGACGAGGATGGCGTTGAAGTCTGTGCGCGACTTCGTGCGGTGGGATTGGCGGTCGGGCCGGTTCACGATACGGCGCAGGTGATGGCCGATCCGCATACCCTGCATCGTGGAATGGCGGCCACGCTCGACTGGTACAAAGGTGCCGGTACGCCGATCAAGTTCTCCCGCACGGCAGGTTCGCTTCGCAATACACCGCCAAAGTTCGCCGCCAACGCGCGCGAAATCTTGGCGGAGTGCGGATATGGCGACGATGAGATCGAGAAACTAGCAGCCAGCGGCGTGCTGGTCGAAGAAAAGCGCCGGTAGCCGTGTAAGTTGCCCGTAGCACATCTGTCACATTGCGCGAACGCGATCGGAAACATGATGGTCGAGCAGATCATTATTGAACGCCGCTTCTGCGGGCCGCCCGACTCCGGCAACGGCGGCTACACCTGCGGTCGGCTGGCTAACTATGTTGATGGAACCGCAGAAGTGACGCTTCTGCGGCCGCCACCGCTCGAGCGGCCGCTCGGGATCGAGCGGAGGGAGGGAGGCATGGTGCGTCTGTCTGACGTCAGCGCCTTTGGGACAGATTGAGGTGTTTTCATAAGGGAGGATTTCTGGCCCATCGTAGTGACCGAAGGGAATCTCGAGCGGCGGTGTCTGTGCCGCGGCCTGTGTCGCGAGACTGATGGTTCCGGCCGCAGAGGAGGTGGTCGGCGCGGTATCGACCTCAAGTGTCATCGGCCGGCGCCGGGCCGGTTTGATCGGCGCGGGAAAAGGTTTTGATGAATTGATCTAGATCAAGGCTAACCGATCTTCTGACGTTATTTTATTGCGAAATTTCGGCAAAAACGGTATTTTCTCTCAAATCTCTGGCAAATTCTGAAATTTTATTACGTTAGCGGATTGCGCCTGGCGGTGCCTGAGCAAACGCTGTGCGTAATGCCAGACTTCCAAAAGCAACGAGGACACTATGGACGAAATCACAGGCGACCTAGACATCACAAAAGATAAAAGCCAGTCCGACGACGTCGGAACTGGCGACACGAGTGAACTTACGTTCAACGATCGCGATCGGATGAGTCCGACAACCGAGGCAAACCGATGGGATAACGTCCGCAGGGACTATTCACCGGAGGATGTCGAGCGGTTGCGGGGATCCTTTCACATTCGCCACACGCTCGCGGAGGCAGGAGCGCAGAAACTTTGGCGGCTCTTGCAGACCGAAGACTACGTGCCGACTCTCGGTGCATTCACAGGAAATCAGGCCATTCAACACGCCAAGGCCGGCCTCAAGGCGATATATCTCTCGGGTTGGCAAGTGGCCGCGGATGCAAACTCGGCCGGGCAGATGTACCCAGACCAGAGCCTCTATCCGGTGGACAGCGTTCCCTCCGTCATCCGTCGGATGAACCAGGCACTGCGCCGTGCGGACGAAATCCAGCATCTCGAAAAATGCGACGGCGATTCCGATGAATCGGTTGATTATCAACTGCCGATTATCGCCGATGCGGAAGCCGGGTTCGGTGGACCTTTGAACGCGTTTGAACTGGCGAAGGCTATGATCGAAGCGGGCGCCAGCGCCATTCATTTTGAGGATCAACTCGCGTCGGAAAAGAAATGTGGGCATCTCGGCGGCAAAGTTCTGGTGCCGACCGCAACCTTTATCAGGACGCTGAATGCAGCCCGCCTGGCCGCCGACGTGTTGGGCGTACCGACCGTTATCATGGCTCGAACAGATGCCGATGCCGCTCGTTTGATGACCAGCGACGCCGACGAATACGATCAGCCCTACTTGACGGGTGAGCGCACACCGGAAGGTTTCTACGGGATCACCGGTGGACCCGATATGGCGATTGCGCGCGGACTGGCTTATGCGCCGTACGCGGACCTGGTCTGGTGTGAAACCTCGACACCAAGTCTCGAGGAAGCGCGGCGTTTCGCTGAAGCGATCAAACGGGAATACCCGGACCAAATGCTGGCCTACAACTGCTCGCCTTCGTTCAACTGGGCGAAGCATCTCGATGTTGCCCAGATGGAGAAATTCCAGGCGGAACTGGGGGCGATGGGCTTCAAGTACCAATTCATCACTCTCGCCGGATTCCATACCCTGAATCATGCGACATTTACCCTGGCTCAGGCCTATCGCGAACGCGGCATGGCGGCCTATTCCGAGATACAGGAGGCCGAATTTGCCTCAGAAGCAGATGGCTATTCCGCAACTCGGCATCAGCGTGAGGTCGGGGTAGGCTATTTCGACGCCGTTTCGAATACGGTATCGGGTGGTCGTTCTTCGACGACGGCAATGGCGAGCTCTACCGAAGCGGCACAATTCTAACCGACATACTAACTGTGCCAGGTTGGTAGGTCTTTCGGCCTGCCCTAGCTAGGCTGCATGCTTAGCTAGGGCAGACCCACCATTCAAGATTTGCCTTAGACAATTTATCAAACCGGGCTACCTGTCGGTGGCGCGCTGCGGTGCAGCCTCGAACCG
>CAZCVU010000154.1:0-6541 GCA_964501745.1 uncultured Flavobacteriales bacterium
TTCCGACCGCGGCTAGTGCAGATCGGATCGCGGTATCCCGGCGTCGCTCGTCGCGAGCCACCGACGGAAATGCCGCTCGACGATCGCGGAACGATCGGACTCCGACAACCCGCCGATGACCAGATTGTTGTGTTCGTGCGGATCTGACCGGTGGTCATAAACCTCCATCAACCCCTGAGACTGATAGAAGCAGGATTTGATTATGCCGTCGAAGACCATTGTTCCGTGCTCTGGCGGGAAATTCGCCTGCGCATCGTTGTACTCCGAGACCACGCAGTCCTTGTGCCGATCCGGATCGCCTTTACCGCAGACCAATGGCCAGAACGACTTGCCCTGCATCCTTGGCGGGGCGTCGATGCCGGCTGCCTCAAGGATTGTCGGGGCCAAATCGATCAGTTCTACGAGCGCATCCGACTTGCGACCCGCCTCAACGACACCTGGTTGTCTGATGATGAGGGGCACCCGGACGAGCGGGTCGAGGAAACGGCAACCTTTGTACATCAGGCCATGATCGCCCAGCATTTCCCCGTGATCGGAGGTGAACATGATCAACGTGTCATCGGCCATGTCCCGTTGGCGCAATAGGTCCATGATCGATCCAAACTCCTGATCAATCAGTTCGATCATCGCGTAATAGGCAGCTTTGACCGCACGACCGTCAAAACTCGCCGGTGGCAGCGCCGTAAGCTGGCCCGGCCGACCGGGATGACGGCCCTCCCCGTCCCGAGGAGTGGACTGTCCAAGAACGTCAAGGGCAGATGGTGTTTGGAACGGAATGTCGGCAAGAAATTCCTGATTGTCGCGATCACCATCCCGCCATATCGGCGGGGTCAGACGGTCGGGATCGTACCGTTGCAGGTACTCCTGCGGCGGATCAAAAGGTGGGTGAGGGTCGAAGACGTTGACCATCAGCATCCACGGTTCCGGCCCCGTCTGCCTGATGAACTGGCGCGCCATCTCGCCGGCCCAGGTCGTCTGATGGAGTTCGACCGGTACGCCGTCACCACAGAACAATGGATGGTCGCGGTGCAATTCCCCCACATCCACACCCTTGGCGCGAAGCCACTGGGCGTACGAGTTGCCTTCCTGACGGGGGTTCTGCGGATAGGGATTCCATTCCCAGGACGAAAAGCCATCCCCGGGGACTCGCGCTTCGATGTCACGGTGCGACGAAAGATGAAGCTTGCCCACCAGGCCGCACTGGTAGCCATGCTCAGCCAGGATGCCCGTCACGAGGCGCTCGTCATGCGGAAAGCTTGCCGTGCCATTGCGATGGACATGATGGCTTGCCGGATACCGGCCGGTCAGCATGCTGGCACGCGAAGCCGTACAAATGGGTGATTGCGCATAAGCCCGACGAAACGCCCATCCGTCATCACACAGGCGATCGAGGCTGGGAGTCCTGATCTCGTCATTGCCGAGTGCGGCAATGGTGTCGTGACGCTGCTGATCGGTACAGAACCAAAGGATATTGGGGGGGCGCTTGCTCATGCTTGATTCCGACACTCGATGCCTGTATGTTGATGCGTGTATGTTATACGTATAACAAAGACGGTTGGTCTTATCAATTGGGTTTCTGTTCGATTAGGGAGGAACGTGGAAATGAACTTAAGCAAGTTTAAGGCGACACTCGGCGCGTGCCTAACAGCTGCGCTTGCAGCTGCGCTTGTCGCAACGTCGGGACAGGCGCTTTCAGACGTCCCGAGAGACCGGACGCTGATCATCGGCACCGGATCCGACGGGCCAACCTTCAGGAGGATCGGCGCGGCTAATCCGTATGCGTTCGGGTCGAACCTGCGTATCGGCTTCGAGTACGTGTATGAGCCCCTGTTCTACTTCAATTTCTTTGAGAACAAGCTGATCCCATGGCTCGCCAGTGGGTACGAGTTTCAAGATGACAACAAGACCGTCATCATCAATCTACGTGACGGCGTGACATGGAACGACGGCGTTCCGTTCACAGCCGACGACGTCGTTTTCACGCTGCAGATGCTGATTGACAACGGCAAGGGCGAGAAGAGCCTGAAGCACGCGGTGAATACCGCCAACCGGGTGGCTGACGCGACCGCTATCGACTCGCTGACCGTCCGGATTGATCTGGTCAATCCCGACCCGCGTTACATCCACAATCAGCTAGCCGCTTATCTCGGCTTTGGACTGTTCTGGCTGCCAAAGCACATCTGGGAAGACGTGGATGACGTCGCGTCCTTCACCAACATGGATCAGGAAGCTGAGTGGCCGATCGTTGGCACCGGCGCCTGGACGTTGGAGGCAGCCACGCAGCAGTCGGTCTCGCTTGTCCGCAGTGGCAATTGGTGGGGTGCCGCATCAGGTTTCCGAGATTTGCCGGAAGTCGAACGCATTGTGCTGACCCCGGTTGTGACGCCCGATACTGCAGGTCAGCTCGCCGCCAACGACGAGCTTGACTGGTTCCCGGGCGCCCCCGACGTTAATCTGGTTCGGGAGTGGCTACGGCAGAACGAAAACCTCGTCACGTTCAGCGGACGGGAACCACCGTACGGGCACGTCGATTGGTGGCCCCACTCGCTGTACTTCAACAACCTCGATCCACAGTGGGAAGACCGTCGGGTTCGCCGAGCCATCGCCCACGCCATCAACCGGGAGCAACTGGTCGAGGTCGGATTGGGCGGTGAGAACCCGTTGTCGTTGACACCCTATCCCGCGACAGAACCATTGGCACAATTCATCGAGATTGCAGAGAAGGTCGCCGTCGACCAAGGCCTGGCGACCCACGATCTCGATAAATCAGCTTCGCTGATGGAGGAAGCCGGCTACGCGCGGGATTCAGAGGGTTTCTGGGCGAAAGACGGCCAGCGCATCAACGCGGAGATGCAGTCGGTCCCCTATCTGCGACCAATCGGACCGCTTGTGGTCGAGCAGCTGAAGCGTGGCGGATTCGATGCCAGCTATCTGCAGACGCCTGATTCCCGACGGCTTATCACCGAGGGACGAACGCCGCTTGTATTGCATGGGCACAACGGCAGCATCTTTGATCCGGTAGCCACACTTGAGATGTACACGTCGAGCGCCGTGCGGCCGGTTGGCGTCCCAACGTTTGCGCTTGCGCGTTGGAGCGATGCAGACCTCGACGCGATTGTCGCCGAGATGGTGACTATTCCTCCGGGTGCGCCGGAGCTTGTCCCGCTATTCGAGAAAGCGATCGAGCTATGGTACGCCGGCGTGCCCGAAATACCGCTGCAGCAAGAGATCAAAAGGGCGCCGATGAATTCGACGTACTGGATAAACTGGCCGAGCCAAGAGAATCCGTACATCGATCCATTTCCGTCGCATTTCGGTCTCAGCAACACGTTGGTAGCTCACGAACTCAAGGCTGCTCAGTAAAATAGTAATCGTTCAGCAACCTACGGATGGCCGGCGGGACCTGCTGCTGGCCATCCCGCACTGGAAAAGCCAAGAGCTCAAAACGACCGGATCCGTATGATCATCCGACGCCTAATACTGGCGGCGTTTGTGATCTTCGCCGCGACGTCGATCAATTTCTGGCTGCCAAGGTTGACTGGCCGTGACCCGATTGCCGAGCGTCTGGCCGCCATGATGGCGGAAGGCGGAGCGCAAATGGATATTGCGCCGCTTGTCGAGACCTACCAAGCAAAGTTCGGGCTCGATCAGCCGCTGTGGCTGCAGTACATCACCTACATGCGGGACACGCTGACGCTCGACTTCGGCCAGTCGATTTCAGCCTACCCGACCCGCGTAGCGACCCTGGTGGCAGAAGCACTGCCGTGGACCATCGGCCTGATGCTGGTGGCGACAATCGTGGCTTTTGTCATCGGATCACTCGTCGGCGCTTACGCCGCCTGGCGTGGCAATTTGCGACTGATCCAAATCGTCATGCCGGCGTTCATGCTGACGGCCGGCATTCCCTACTACCTGATCGGACTGGTCCTAATATTTTTCTTCTCGTTCAGGCTGGGCTGGTTTCCGATCGCGGGCGGAGCACCAATAGGCGCTATTCCAAGTCTGAGTTGGGATTTCGCGCTTTCGGTTATTTACCACGCGATTCTGCCGGCGTTTTCCATCGTGATCGCTGCGATTGGCTTTTGGGCGCTTGGCATGCGCGCCATGATGACGACGGTCATCGGACAGGATTTCATCCTGTTCGCTGAAGCCAAGGGCCTCAGCCCCTGGCGGATCTTCTACAACTACGGTTTTCGCAACGCCTTGCTGCCGCAGATGACGACTTTAGCGTTGTCGTTCGGGCAGCTTGTGACAGGTGCTGTTCTTGTCGAAATCGTGTTCGGATATCCGGGCCTTGGCAGCTTGCTGTTTGTGTCCGTTAGCGGCGCCGATTTCCCGACAGTCTATGGCGTTGTCGTTGTGCTCGCCGTGACGGTCGCCCTGTCAATGTTGGTCATTGATCTTGTGTATCCTCTCCTGGACCCCAGGGTGCGAACAGATGCCGCAAAGTCGTAAGCCGATGTCGACCAACCGCGCACCGCACTTGAGCCTACTGTCCGGCAACCTGCCTTTGGCCCTGGGATTGGGAATCCTGATCGCGCTTGCGGCCTTCTCTTTCCTCGGCGAGATTTTCTACGACACGTCGAAGACGGCACCGCTCTCGGTCAGAGCTTCGGCTCCGCCGAGCCTCGTCCTGCCGTTTGGCTCGGACACGCAAGGCCGCGACCTGTTCGCTGCTGTGATCCTCGGATCGCTCAACACGCTCAAGCTAGGATTGCTTGTGGGTTGCCTGACCGTCGGCGTGGGGGCGATCCTGGGCTTCGTGTCGGGCTACGCTGGCCGGCTGGTCGACGTGAGTATCAGCGGACTGAGCGACGTCGCCCTCGCCATCCCCCCAATCCTTATGCTTGTGGTCATTGCTTCGATCAGCGGCGGCGGACTCGGAACTGTCGAGATGGCTTTGGCCATTTCAGTGCTTGCCTGGGCAAAACCGCTTCGGCAGATCCGGTCCCAGGTCCTGGTCATGCGCGAGGCCCTTTTTATCAAGACTGCCAAGTTGTCCGGCAACAACTTCGTGGAGATCATCTGTCTGGAAATGCTGCCGAACTTGCTGCCGCTCCTTGCCGCCGGTTTTGTGCTGACGGCTAGCGCCGGCATTCTGGCCTCCATTGGTGTCGAAGCACTGGGTTTGGGGTCTCAGCAGGAGTCGAGCCTGGGCCTTGTCATATTCTGGATGATGTACTCGTCCGCATTTGTTCGTGGCTTGTGGTGGTGGGTCGTCATTCCAATCCTGTTCCTGGTCTTGATATTCCTTGGGCTGTACTTGGCGAGCGTGGGACTCGATAGGGTAGCCAATCCGAGGTCGACCTAGTGGGAGCGGTGTCCGGCCCATGGGCGAAGCGCCGTATCATGCTGACTTGGCCGTTTAAATTTGCACCCAGGATGCGCCAGCTGACACGACCGTCCTGTAGTGGTGATGAGACATGTCAGAGAAGCTGAAAATTGCTCTTGTTGGGTGCGGCGGCATCGCCAAGGCGCACCTTCGCGGCATCCGAGAGATCGCTCGTCAGATTGACGTAGCTGCCGCGGTCGATATCGATTTCGAAGCCGCGAAGGCCTTCGCATACCAGACTGGCGCACAACCCTTTTGCAGCCTGGAAGAAGCGCTGGAGAAGGGCGACTTCGACGCGGTCGACATCATGCTTCCACATGCTCTGCACGAAGAGGCGGCGTTGCTGGCGTTCGAAGCTGGGAAACATGTTGTCATGGAAAAGCCTATGGCGACCTCGCTTGAAGCGTGCGAGCGGATCCTTGCGGCTGCCCGCGCCGCGCAGACTGTGTTTATGATTGCCGAGCAATCCCAGTATTGGCCCGACGTAAAGGTCATCCAGGACGAGATCGCAAATGGCGCGATCGGCGATCTAATCGCGGGCCGGGCGTTTCTCTGGCATCGGCCGCGCCGGAAGCTTGCCGACGCTGAATCCTGGCGCAACAGGGTGGCCGCCACAGGCGGTGGGATTTGCATCGATGGCGGAGCCCACTGGATCAGACCGATGCGCATCTGGTTCGGAGAGATCCAAGAGGTCGTCGCAGCACTCGGCAATCCCTTGGAGCACATGGAAGGCGAGTCGCTGGCTCACGGGCTGCTGAGGTTTCACTCCGGCACCGTGGGTGTTCTGGGGGCATACGGAGCGGGAGAGCATCTTGGGCCAGTTGAGGAATTCAGGATCACCGGATCCGAAGGGGAAATTCTTGTCGAGCGAGCTGCTGACGGCGTAGGCGGAAACGTTACGAAATATGTCGCCGGTAACCCAGCCGGCATCGTTTTGCACTCCGGTATCGAACAAGGCCGACACGACAGTTTTGGCTACGAACTGAGCGATTTTGCTGATGCGATTCTAAAGCGCACACGCCTGCAGGCGAGCCCGGAGGACTCACTGGGCGAGTTGAGGACCGCGCTTGCCATGTACCGCTCCACGGAAAGTGGACACTGGGAGTCCGTGTGGTGATGACACGGGCACGCCCACAGGTCTTCCGCACTCTGTTGAAGTGCAGAGTCTTGTGATGGGGGGTATCGCGGTGGGCAGGGGTTGTTCTTGAA
>CAZCVU010000155.1:0-6508 GCA_964501745.1 uncultured Flavobacteriales bacterium
GCGTCTTCCAGGACCCGATGGCGGGCACTTGCGAAGGTCTTACGATCGAGGAAAACATGGCTCTGGCACAAGTGCGTGGCCAAACCAGAGGGCTTAGACTGGCGATCGGAGGTGATCTGCGCGAGCGTTTTCGCGACCGCCTCGCCAGCCTCGATCTCGGGCTTGAATCCCGGTTGCAGGATCGTATGGGCCTGTTGTCCGGTGGCCAGCGGCAAGCGGTAAGCCTGGTCATGGCAACGCTCCAGCCCATGAAGATACTGCTACTGGACGAACACACGGCGGCACTTGATCCGAAGACAGCTGCCTTCGTGATGGATTTGACCGACCGCTTTGTCGAGGAGGGCAAACTGACGACCCTGTTGGTTACGCATTCCATGCGCCAAGCCCTGGATCACGGAACACGGACTGTGATGTTGCACGAGGGAAAGGTCGTCCTGGATGTCGTCGAAGGTACGCGGAAGGGTCTTGAAGTTACCGATCTACTGCAGATGTTTGAAGAAGTGCGCGGTGATCAGTTGGCAGACGATTCGTTGCTTTTGGGTTGAGCTGATCGGACAATCGGGAGGCTACAAGACTCGCCGCGGAACGACATGCCATGACGTTGAAATTCAACCGACTGTCATCGGTGCTCGGCGCCGAGGTCCTGGGTGCCGATTTGACCGAGCCGATGGCCGATCAGCAGTTCGCCGAGCTGCGGCAGGCGTGGCGTGACGCCAGCGGACTCCTGGTCATCCGCAGCCAGGAATTGACGCCTGACCAACATATCGCCTTCAGCCGTTGGTTTGGCGAGCTGGAGAGCCATGTTCTGGCTGACTATCTGCTGCCGGGTCATCCAGAGATCTACCGCGTTTCCAATAAGACGCAGGACGGTAAGCCATTGGGGCGGGCCAGGGCCGGCACCTATTGGCACTCCGACCTTTCCTATATGCGGCGTCCGGCTATGGCGTCGCTGCTCTACGCGATCGAGATCCCGCCAGCCGGGGGCGACACGATGTTCGCCAACATGTACACGGCCTACGATACGCTTTCTCCAACGATGCAAGGGATGGTCTCGGATCTTCGCGCCGTGCACGACTTTGCGTATGCCGCCCGCGGCGTGTTTGCCGGTGAACGGATAGATGAAGAGCGGTTGGCGTCGGCACCCGCAGCGGAGCATCCCGTTGTGCAAACCCACCCGGAAACCGGCCGCAAGGCGCTCTTCGTCAATCCCGGCTTTACGGCCCATATCATCGGGCTTGAACCATCCGAGAGCAGCGCTCTGCTGGAGTTTCTGAACCGGCATAGTACGCAGGCGGCAAATGTCTATCGCCACCGTTGGCAGGTGCGCGATCTCGTCTTGTGGGACAATCGCTGTACCATGCATCATGCGATTGCTGACTATGAAGAGATCGGTGAGCGCTACATGCACCGGACCACGGTGCTTGGCAACGAGGTCGATTGAGCCCGGTCAGCGGGCCGGTTGCCAAACCCCCGTTTTGTTGCGGCAAGCGATGCCCTCGAAAGCGGAGTGCTTGTCCCGGTGAGTCAGAACGACGCCATATTCCCGGCAGAACACACCGGCTTTCGTCCGAAACGTTCGGCGTGGCGTGACGCGCACGGTGTAGCCGCCCTCTGTTGGACCGATTTCATGCGATTGGCCACTGAGGACACGCTCCAGGCTATCTTGGAGTGTCGCCTCGTATATTGCCCGGTCCGAGAGCGGAAGTATTGCTAGTTCAGGGTTAGTTGGAGCGTCCTGCGCCACTGCTGTGCGGCACCAGCTTGGCAAGCTTGCTGCCGCGAGCACTGCGCAGCACAAGGCAACGGGGACCGAGACGGTCGCTTTCAACTCTCCATCCGCGGTAGCGACTAGAATACATCAGACGAATCGTTCCCAGTTGTTACCTTGACATAGGTTTGCCAGACAAGCTCTGCGGTTCGACAGGCGACGCCAATCTGGGTCGTCACCACCGTATTCTGGGCAACTTCTTCCTTGAACTCCCGGCACGGCCGTCCGTCACCGCCGATGAATGTGCGTACCGGCGTCACACGCACCGACATTTGGCTATCCGGGCTCTGCCAATCCAAGGAGCGTCCGCTGACATGATACTCGAGCGCGCGTGCCCGCAACTCTTCGCTCTTCACGTGTAGCGCGACCTGCGGCAAACCGGCCCTGAACAACGATCGGTCGATGGTGGACTTGGCGGCCATAAAGCCGACGCCACCGCCGATCAGTAAGAAGGCAAGAGATGCCGCCAGGGCAAAGGGCAGGAACTGCCGCATGGTATGCCGAGACTGTGGCATCTCCACAATGTTGGCATCGCGATGAGTGTCATCGGATCCTGCAGCATCAATCGTGGCCAGCACGCGCGCCGGAATTGGTTCAGCCAGCGCCGAGCCATAAGCGCCGTGCATCGCGGTAACGCTCGCCCGCATCCAGCGAACCTTCTCGCGAGCTTCGGCATCGTTTTGGAGCGCTGTTTCCACCTCAGCACTGGTTGACGCATCGAGTTCACCGTCGACATAGGCGACCAAGGTTTCGTCATCAATCTGTCGCATCACTCGCCTCTATTCGATCATGATCTTCGACTTGATCCTTCACTCTACCTTCCAGCATCCGTCCAAGAGCGATTCGCCCCCGGGCCAGCCTGCTCATCACTGTACCGATCGGCGTGTCCAAGATACTCGCTGCTTCCTTATAGGTTAACCCTTCAACGCCAACGAGCAGCAAGACCGCACGTTGCTCGTCCGGCAGTTTGGCGATGGCCCTCTCGACAACGCCGAGCGTCACCGCCGCCTCGGCCGCCTCTACGCCGTGCACGCCAGGCAACAAGTCAGGCTCGCCCCCGACGTGATAACGCGCCCGCACTTTGCGCGCCCGCAATGTGTCGAACCAGGTCGTGTAAACGATCCGGTAGACCCACTGGTCGAGCCGCTTTCCACGGTCGTGCTGATGTGCACGGGAAACCACTTTCTCGCACACCGTTTGCAAGAGGTCGTCGCCATCCTCGGCTCCTCTGGCGAGGCCGTGGCACAACCGCCGCATCCGCGGCAGCAGGGCTAAGAACTCTTCCCTGACGCCCACGTCCATCAACTAAATCCGATTCCCTGTAAGTTCTGACGGTTCAAGTTATGTATTATTCCTGGATTGGGTGGATATTCCCAGCCATGACGGCCGAAAAAGAAGTCACTCCGGTAATAAACGGAATAAAGTGGGTATACGGACCGTCTGTAGCCCTTGAGAGAGCAAGGATCTATGCGCTGAATGTGTCGAGTCCTTATCGACAGAGTTCGTTTAGGCCGCAAAGGCGTGCGATGAAACGTAAACTTGTCCGATTCCCAAGGAAGTTGGTGAGCGTTGCATCGCTCGCCGCCTTAGCCGCGATCATCCTGTCCGCCAGTACAGCATTGTATCTTGTCGGCGGCCTGGCAGATTTCCCGGCGGTTGGCTCGGCCTTTGCGCAAGGACAGGGCGGCGGCCAGGGCCAAGGTCAAGGTCAAGGTCAAGGTCAGGGCCAAGGTCAGGGCCAAGGTCAAGGTCAGGGCCAAGGTCAAGGCGGTGGTCAGGGCCAAGGTCAAGGCGGTGGCCAGGGCGGCGGTCAAGGTGGTGGCCAGGGCGGCGGTCAAGGCGGTGGCCAGGGCGGCGGTCAAGGCGGTGGCCAGGGCCAAGGTCAAGGTGGCCCGCCCGGCGCGCCAAGCTCAAATCCATTGCTGACGACGCCTCCGTCGATACCTCAGACAGGCTTGGTTTCCGCGAGTTTGAAGCGGGCGCTCGAAGTCATTCAAGCTCTGTTCGGCGGGCAGATCGGTGATGACCTGACGCCGGAGGAGGAGTTGGATTTCATAAGACGTGGATGGGCGCAATGACCACGCCCACAGACCGCCTGGGAGCGGTCGAACGCTGGCAACGCAAGAAACGAAACAGCCAGCTGACAATGCAAATGTGGCTACGTGAGGGGCAGCAGGCTCAACCGACCGGTCGAGCCAATTCGCGAGGATTTGGAGGTACGGCGAATGATGACCCCTAACAATGAATGCGGTTTCGGTGTAACCGACCGTGGGTTGATGGAAATTCTGATGGAACTCGGGTCGGCGCATACGATTTTCTCGTCGCTGTGCCGCTCAATAGAACGTCTGAATCCAGGAATCGCGGTTGCACTTCTGCATCACGATCGGCAGTCGGAGGAATTGGAGGTGCTCGCGGCCCCGAGTATGTCGGATCAATTCGTTGCCTCACTGTCGGGCCTGAGCCCGTCGCTGGACGATGCTAGTGCGGCTGATAAAACCAGTATGTACAATTCGAAGGACCGCTGGAGATCCGGTCGGTGGCAAGCCGGTGTCGACGGACCAAATGTTTGGTGGTTGGAAGCAAAGGGGTCGAACTATGAGTCTACGGTCAGCTTGCTTGCCGTGGACCAGTGTGCGGAAAATCTGCCCGCCGCGCTTGATATCGCCTCGATTAGAAGTGCGATGCGCCTCGCCAACCGTATCTTTGCCCGCCACCGCGTGAACATGCCACAGCTGGGATCGCGTGAAATGCCGACCGTAGTCAACTACACAAACTAGGTGGCTCGCCGGCGCGTTTCTTCGCGCAGTTGGTTCCGTATGACGGGCCGCTGGCTGCGCCGCGGGTAGGCTCAAACCAGACCACGTCTCACGAGATTGAGTCCGGCGATCAGCAGTACAACGACCAGGATTCGCTGAAACGTCGCTTGGTGTCGGATTCGGCCGCGTAGCTTGCGGCCGAGTACAAGACCGATAGCCACCGGCACCGTCACAATTACTGATCCCGTCACCAATTCAAACGTCAAAACACCAGAAAAGGCGAGAGTGATGTACAGCATGGCGCCGGCAACGAAGAAGAGCTGGGCTGTGGCGGCGATAAACTCCTCGCTAGTTAGGCGCAACGAGATCAAATACATAATAAGTGGCGGTCCAAAAAGTGTGGAAATACCGCCTAGCAGGCCGGCGATCGAACCGATTGCAGGGCTCAGATAGGCTTCGAATCGCTTTGGTACGGTTGGCGGGAGCGGCAGCATCTGCAGCATGCAAAAGCTTGCGACAATGCAGCCCAGGACGAGAGAAACCGCTTTCGCATCGACTCGAGCGAGCGCTATTGCACCAATAATCGTTGTCGCGACCATCGGCAGGAGTAGACTCCAGAAGCGTCGCAGTACGAGTTGGTAGTGACCGCCTTCGGCCATCTGCAGGAGATTTGATACAAGTATCGGCACGAACAAGAGCGCAATTACCGTGACTGGCTCGATGACCGTTGCCAAAACCGGGACGATAAAGAGCGGCATACCGATACCGAGTGTGCCCTTGATCGTGCCGCCTACAAAAAACACCACGAAGCCTAGTGCCAGCATCGGCAAGGCAAGATCAAGAGGCAGCAAGACGAGCTCGCTTTCGTTGATACGGTGTATGACGCGCAGCGAACTCGATCTGGTTTAAGGTGGCGCCCCCAACAGCAGGATGATCGAAGTTGGTGCGCGCTGCCAAGTAATCCAAAAAAGCATCTATAACGCAACAAACGAAATCGCGCCCAGGAGCATGGTTGTAGGCCAACCTACGGTGCGAGATCGTGGACCTGCCGACTCTTAGTGAGACATCAGGACAGGAAGCTCGGCGGTCGCCAGGATTTCGTTCGTGACGCCCCCGAATATCATCTGTCGCAAGCGGCTTTGCGTGTAGGCGCCTTTGATCAACAGGTCACCGCCTATGGACGCGGTTTCCTCCAGGACGGCGCGCGCTATCGAGCGTTTTCCCCTCGGGATAACACTCGCCTGCGCTGCAACGCCGTTGCGCACGAGGCTCTGCCTCAGCTCCGATCCGTTCGGACCAGGTACGCCATAATCTTCTACCGAAAGCACGATGACCTGCTTGGCCTGCTCAAGGAAGGGCATTGCCAACGCGACAGTTCGCGCCGTCTCGGTGCTGCTGTTCCAGGCAATGACAATCGTATCACCGAGAGCGGTTGGCGTCGTCGGTGGTGCGATGAGCGTCAGTCTTCCACTTTCGAATATGGCTGATTCAAGCCGGCTCCGCGACGGCGTGGCGGTTCCGCCGACTGGACGACCGACGACAACGAGGTCGAACAGCCGGCCTCTGTTCCCCACCACTTCGTCGCCGGGCATGGCTTCTTCCAGCCAAGCCGCGACCGGCTTTCGCGGTGACTGGCCGGCGTCGCCGCGTTCTACACCGTGGTCGGCCATGAACTGGTCGAAGTACTCGCGTGTACGCTGGGCACGTTCGTTGTCACGCTGCTCGAGGTTCTCCAACAGGTCGGTGGTCCCGGCGTAGAGACCCTCTCCGGCTGCCGTCAGGACTTCGGCCGGGAGCGGCCGGATATGCAGGCCTTCGATGTAGCTTCCGAAGCGCTGCGATACAAGCAGCGCGCATTCGAGAACTGACGGCAAAACATCGCTTTCCTCGAGCGGAACAAGGATCGTCTTCAAGCTCATCGTTCGGGCTCCTCCGCGGCGCGCAAGGACGCGCAATTGACAGCAGAAGATAACCCGTCTTCGCT
>CAZCVU010000156.1:0-6472 GCA_964501745.1 uncultured Flavobacteriales bacterium
ACTCGTCCTGCACACCTCCGGCACCACCTCGCGACCAAAGATAGTGCCGCTGGGCCAGGAAAAACTGGCCGCATCTGCGCGAAACATTGCTCAAACCATCGGCCTTTCGCCAGCAGACAGCTGTCTCAATGTGATGCCGCTGTTCCACATCCACGGACTGATGGCGGCGGTGCTCGCGTCGATGACGGCCGGTGCTTCAGTCTTCTGTTGTCCCGGATTTAACGCTCTGCGGTTCTTCGCCTGGCTCGACGAGGCAAAGCCCAGTTGGTACACGGCGGTACCGACCATGCACCAGACGATACTGGCGCGGGCAGAACGCAATCGAGAGAGCATTTCACGTGCGCGGCTGCGCCTAATCCGCTCATCTTCGGCCTCGCTGCCGCCACAGGTGATGAAGGCGCTTGAGGACACCTTCGGCGCACCGGTAATCGAGTCCTACGGCATGACCGAGGCAGCTCATCAGATGGCAAGTAATCCATTGCCACCGAAACCGCGCAAGGCGGGGAGCGTAGGTCTCGCCGCCGGACCGAAAGTGGCGGTGATGGACGCGTCGGGCCGGCTTCTTGAGTTGGGCGAAACCGGCGAGGTGGTGATCCGCGGCGAGAACGTATTCGACGGCTACGAAAACAATCCGCAGGCGACGGCCGACGCCTTCACCGACGGCTGGTTCAGGACCGGCGATCAAGGTGTGATGGACGCCGACGGATATCTTGCGATAACCGGGCGCCTCAAAGAGCTCATCAACCGGGGTGGCGAGAAGATCTCGCCGCTTGAAGTCGACGAAGTCATCATGGATCACCCGGCTGTGGCACAGGTCGCGACCTTCGCCCTGCCGCATGACACGCTGGGAGAGGACGTCGCCGCAGCCGTCGTATTGCAGGACGACGCAAGCGTGGACGAGCTGGAGCTTCGCGAATTTGCGGCTGAGCGCCTGGCAAACTTCAAGGTGCCGCGCCGGATCGTCATTCTCGACGAAATCCCGAAAGGCGCCACCGGCAAACTGCAACGCATTGGTCTCGCCGAAAAACTGGGGCTGGTCTGAGGCGCGGCAGATGAAGATTTGCATCTATGGCGCTGGTGCAATCGGTGGCCTGCTCGGTGCAGAACTGTCGCTCGCCGGTCGCGACGTGTCGTTGATCGCCCGCGGACCGCATCTGCAGGCGATCAGGCGCGATGGGCTTAAGCTGATCCGCGACGGTATCTCGCGCACCGCCCAGCCGGTCGCCACCGACGACCCCGCCGAGCTCGACCAGCAGGACTACGTAATCATTACACTGAAGGCCCATTCCGTGCCAGCGGCAGTCGATGCCATGCAGCCGTTGCTTGGACCCGAGACGGTCGTTGTTACCGCCGTTAACGGCATCCCCTGGTGGTACTTTTATGACCTGCAGGGACCCTACCGCGACCATCAGCTCGCGAGTATCGATCCTGAAGGCAAGCAATGGTCGGGAATTGGTCCGCAGCGCGCTATCGGTTGCGTCGTCTATCCGGCAGCCGAGGTCGAGCGGCCTGGAACCGTCCGCCTGATCGAAGGCGATCGCTTCACGCTTGGCGAACCCGACGGCAGCCGCAGCGAGCGCGCATCGCAACTGTCCGAGGCACTGATCGCCGCCGGCTTCAAGGCACCGGTGCGGCCGCGTATTCGTGATGAATTGTGGCTCAAACTATGGGGAAATCTCTGCTTCAACCCGATCAGTGCCCTGACCGAAGCAACCTTGGCCGAGCTTTGCAACGATCCAGGGACGCGCGCGGTCGCACGCGCAATGATGGTCGAAGCTCAACAGATCGGCGAGGCGGTCGGAGCACGCTTCGCAGTCGACGTCGACAAGCGTATAGACGGGGCGGCCGCCGTCGGCGCGCATAGGACATCGATGCTTCAGGACCTCGACCGTGGACGTCCGATGGAGATCGATGCCCTGGTGACGGTCGTGCAGGAGCTCGGTCAGTTGACCGGAATCGCGACACCGGCGATCGACACGGTGCTTGCGCTGGTGCGTCTGCGGGCGCGAATCGCTGGCTGCTATGACGGATGAGGAATGGCTGGGCGAAGTGGCTACCTCAAAGCGCGTGAGCAACGCTTGACGCGAGACCCAATGAGCGCGTTAGTACTAGCGCGACGCCATTCACTCGCCATCCACCCGTTGTTTCAACTCCGCATTTCAAGCTGGCCAACTCCGTGACCAAACCTCCATCCACGGCCTTTACCATCGAGAGCCGCATTGCCGACGATGAGCGCAGGGCGCGCGCCGGTCACCGTGGCGGTGTTCTATGGTTTACGGGATTACCGGGAGCCGGCAAGTCGACGCTGGCGGTCGAGCTGGAGCGCCGGCTGTTCGCCGAGGGCTACAGCGTCTATGTACTGGACGGCGACAACCTGCGCACGGGCTTGAATGCCGACCTGGGCTTTAGCCACGCCGACCGGACCGAGAATATTCGCCGCGTCGGCCAGGTCGCCGCCCTGTTCGCCAACGCGGGAATTATCGCCATCTCGGCCTTCATTTCACCCTACCGAGACGATCGTCGGCAAGCCCGTACAGCGGCGGCCGACGCCTTCCGAGAGGTGTACGTCAAGGCCGACGTCGAGACCTGCGAGCAGCGCGACCCGAAGGGTTTGTATCGTCGTGCTCGGAAGGGTGAAATTCCCGATTTTACTGGTGTCTCAGCACCTTACGAAGTGCCGGCGTCGCCGGATTTCGTGGTCGACACGGTCGCTGATGATGTGGCGGCATGTACAGATGCTCTTGTCGCCTATGTCGAGGCGCAGTTCGGACTGCTCACTATCGGGTAGGGCCGTCGCGTGCAATTTGCTCGTACATCTTCTGTATCATTACATTCGATCCTATCGCGAACCTAGTCTCAGAATTCAAAAATCACTAGTAGATAACAGCCAGAAGTAGAAAAACTATGATCCTGGCTGGCTGGTTAACTGAATGTGCGGAACATGGTCGCGTTTCGCCACAAGACTGGCAGAACCGGCAACGCCGCGAAAAGAAATATCTGCGGCGACGGTAGCGCATGTACCGCGGCGCCAATCGCCAATGACACGTTGACTGACGAAAGGAGCCACCATTTCGATGGTGGCGGGATTAAACAACAGATTCGGTCTAATAATTGCCAAACCAGAATACAATCTGACCAAGGATTTATCGTCCAACTTTAGCTCTCGCAGGAATTGAAAATCGCAGTATGATGGAAATGAGAATCACGAATAGGCAATCGGCATCGCTAGCGTAAGAAACTCGGTCTGACCGAACGCAGCTCCAACATCACCAGGTTTGAAATTATCGGCGCAAACAAGGGCCCCATCACTGGCATCGAAATCATAGATCCGACTAGACGTCGTAGCCCATACGGACCGTCATAACTTTCACGATCCGGCGACTGACGAATTCGGTCGGCTGTCGTGTCGATGCAGTTTCCGAAATCCCTGCGAAGTTGCCGCCGGTAGCACCAGGGCCAGCGCAGAAACAACAAATTCGGGACGGAAACTCTTAGGAGCCCGTACAGGAAATTCCGAACTGGAACTGGAAGATAGTGCAGAAACCAAGTGCGCGAATGAGAGTCGTAGGGGATGAGCCGGTGAGGTATTTCGTGCAGAATGATGCCGCCAGGTTTGAGGACGCGCGCCTCCTCCGCAAAGTAGGTCTCGAGTTGAACGTTGGAGACGTGCTCAAGCACCTGTTGGCTGAAAACAAAATCCACCGTGCCGGATTCAAATGGCAGCTGCTGTCCGTCGTAACGGAGTAGCCGCGGGCCCTCGAGACCGACGAACTCCCGAAGGATCAAGTTGTTTATGTCGCGCTCGCCGGCAATATCGACGCCGTATACGTTCCGAAAACCCGCCTCCGCGAGATAGTGGAGGGTTAGCCCGCCCCCACAACCGTGATCCAGTATCGTGATCTCGTCCTCAGGGTGGTCTTCTTCAATTTCCCGCACCTGCTCCAAAAGTATCCGCATGTGCTGGGGAGGATCCTTGAGACTCTCTCGCACCATGAGCGAGAACTCCCGGTAGGCGTCCTCCAGCTCCTGCCTCGTCTGGTCCTTTTCGCACATTCGCCTAAATGCGGAAGCTAGCTGCTTGTGGTCGACCGCCACCATTTCATGCTCCGATCGCGACTCGTGACGCGACGGGCCGGTCTTCCAGGCCGGATCGCAGCATTTCCGTTACCTCCAGCGGGCGCATTAGCTCAGACCAGGCGCATCAGGCCGGCATTCTGCTCTATGTCCGGTACCAGTCGCCTCACAGGCTGGCGACGGTGGGGCCGAAACGTCATGCCCCGGCGGCGATTGATTGCGCCGAGTAGGTGATGAAATCTTCTCATTATCGAAAGGAAATTTCACGGCTCTTCGTCTATGGCATTTGCATTAGCCGCGGCGTCAAACACCGCTATGCGGAAGAGTTTACGTTCAGCGCGACCAGCCAAGGGATTGCACGATGTCTCCAACTACATGAGTCTGTATTAGGTTCATCCGATTGCCGCTTCTTGGATAGCCTACCGCTGTCACCAGAATCATTTCGTCGTCTTCGATCCGACCCTGTTTCCAGAGGGCCTCCAAACAAGCGGCTAGATGATCGGTTGACGTTCGGGAAAACGGGACGTCGACATAGACACCCTCCGTGCCGGGCAGAAGATTTGCCGCGCGGGTGGTCATAATATCGTTGCTTACCGCGAGGATTGGTTGTCGGAGCTCTCGGATTGCAAGCTTCTCCGCCGCGAATCCGGACACAGTCACCGCGATGATTTTGTCGATCGGCAACTCACGGCAGATCAAGGCGATCGCATCCTCGATCGCCTGCGGCACGCTCCGCGACGGTATGTCGGGGGACAACTGGTCCTGCCGGTAGGCGCTGGCCGTATCCGAAACTTTTCGCATCAATCGCACGGCATCGGTGTGAAACTTGCCGATTGCGGTCTCGCCTGACAGCATTGTTGCGGAACAGCCATCAAGCACGGCGTTGGTGATGTCGGATACCTCCGCCTTCGTCGGGAAGCGGTTTTCTAGCATGGTATGGAGCATCTCGGTGGCGACGATCACCGGTTTTCCCAAGCAGCGAGCGATATTGATAATTTTTTTTTGATGGACAGTGACCTCTTCCAAATTGGTCTCGACCGAGAGGTCTCCGCGATCGATCATCAAGGCGTCGCTCGCTTCCGCGATTGACTCGACGTTATTGAGACCACCTTGGTTTTCGACTTTCGAGACTATTCGGGGGCTGCGGCCGGCGATCGCCTTGCGGACGGCTTCGACATGTTCGCGGGACTCGATGAAACTGATTCCGACGTAGTCAACATTATGCGTCTTGGCGAACGCGATCATTTCGTAGTCGCGCTCAGTCATGGTTTGCGTTCGCAGCGCAACGTCTGGCACATTAACGCCCTTGCCGCCTTTGAGCTGACCGTCCACCTCCGCGCGACAGACAATGTCGCGATCTTTCACCTCCAAAACCGTGAATCGCAACGTGCCGTCATCCGCAAAGATCTCGTCGTCTGATTTCAAGTCGAGATGCAGGGCCGCGTAGTTGACGGGCACCTTTTCGGATCCGTCATGAGTTGTGTCCGTTGTGAGTACGAGCGTATCACCCTCCTTAAAGCTGGGCTCTACTCTCAGTTTGGTGGTGCGGACTTTTCGGCCCGGTATGTCCAAAAGGATCGGCACCTCCGGAAGTGTCTCTCGGATCATCTTGATCGCATCGGCATGCCATTCGAGGTCCGCATGTGATCCATTCAGCCGCGCCAAGTTCATCCCAGCTTCCTTGAGTTCGAGAAGCTTCTCGGGGCTCGCGGTCGCGGGGCCAACAGTGCAGATGATTTTCCGTTGGCTCATTCGTCCTCTTCTTCAATGAACAGCTGTACGTCGCGTAGCGCTTCGATAATTTGCGGGCGCATCAGGTTTGGGTCCGGGTTCCCTCCTGCAGAAAGCATCGCCCGCATGTCCGTACCCGAAATTTGCGTGATCGCATCTGGTTGTGTCGTGCCGTGCCGGCAAGTCTTATCGGTGACAATCGAATCGCACATCTTACAGTGATACGGGCCGCGCAGTCGGAGAATCTCGATTCCGAGTTCACCGTCGAACCGTTGCGTCAAGACATGGGCATCGTAACTGCCGTAGAAGTCGCCAACTCCTGCATGATCACGGCCCACAACGAAGTGCGTACAGCCATAGTTCCGTCGGACGATAGCGTGGAACACCGCTTCACGCGGGCCGGCATATCGCATTGACGTTGTTAAAATACCGAATAAAACCCGGTCCGATGGGTAAAATTCGTCGATTAGCGCACGATATCCCGTAATAACCGCTTCTGGAGTGAAATCGCCGCGCTTTTTTTTGCCGACGAGCGGATGAAGAAACAATCCATCGACATGTTCCAGCGCAACCCGTTGCAAATACTCGTGGGCGCGGTGCGGCACATTTCTCGTCTGGAAGCCGGCAACGGTTTTCCAACCTTTTTGGGCCACCAAACTTTTCGCCT
>CAZCVU010000157.1:0-6449 GCA_964501745.1 uncultured Flavobacteriales bacterium
AGTGGTGTAGTTTTGCTCCGCCCGAGTGGCGCATTTTTACTCCGCCGTTGACATCTATGCCAAGCAGATCGGGCAAGGACGACCACGGCCGACCGGCCGGTGGCATCTGGATGAGATGGTTGTCATTATCCGAGGGAAGCGGTTCTACCTCTGGCGTGCCGTGGACAGCGAAGGTGAGGTCCTGGAATTTCTGGCCCAGTCCCGCAGGAACACCAAGGCCGCACTTCGGCTGATGCGCAAGCTTTTGAAGAAGCAGGGCTTCGCTCCATCGACGATCGTCACCGATAAACTTCGCTCCTACGGTTCAGCGCACCGTGCGCTCGGCCTCTCGGCCGAGCATGAGAAGGGCTTACGAAAGAATAATCGCGGTGAAAACTCACACCAGCCGGTGCGACGACGAGAGCGCAAGATGCAGCGCTTCAAGTCGCCCGCTTCCGCCCAACGATTTCTTGCCATTCACGCCGCTGTCTACAATCTCTTCAACGTCCAACGCCACCTGATTTCGCGCCGAACACTTCGCCATTTTCGGAGCCAGGCGTTCGACCATTGGCGCCAGATCACTGCTGTCGCCTGACCCTGGTCGAACCGTCGCACAAATCCGTCACACTGTGCTTAACGTGACAACGCCTTGGGGGCAGGTCACCCGCATTCGGCTTTGCGATTATCCCCTTGACCTAAGGGAGGTGGGCTTCCTATATTCAGCAGTAGGAGGCCGAAGACAATGACAACCACCTTCGAATTTCTCAAACAATTTCCCGATGACGACACCTGTCTCAACCACCTTTTGAAGGTGCGCTTTGGTGGAACGCCGACATGCCCCAAGTGCGGCGTCGTGTCGAAGTTCTATCGTATTCGGAAAGAACCGGCCTACGTCTGCGGAGAGTGCGGCCACCACATCCACCCGATGGCGGGAACGCTGTTTGAGCGTTCGCGGACGCCGTTGCAGAAGTGGTTTTACGCCATGCACCTGTTCACGATGACGAGGCATGGCGTCTCGGCTAAAGAGATTCAAAGGCAGATCGGGGTCACCTACAAGACGGCGTGGCGGATCGGTCACGAAATTCGCAAACACATGGCTCGCGTTGACGGCGACCCGATGCTTGGCGGTCATGTTCAGGTAGACGAGACGATGGTCGGCGGTAAGCGTTCTGGTGGAAGGCGTGGGCGCGGTGCCCCTGGCAAGACGGTTGTCTTCGGCATGTTGGAGCGGGACGGCGACGTGATGACGCGAGTCGTGCCGAATGATCGCCGCGCCACACTGGAACCTCACATTCTGACCAACGTTGAGGCCGATTCGATCGTCAGCTCCGACGAATTGAAGTCCTGTGCTAGCCTTTCGAAGCACGGTTATTTGCATGGCTCGGTCAACCATTCCGCCGAAGAATGGGTGAGCGGCATCCATCACACCAACTCGATTGAAGGCTTCTGGTCGATGGTTAAACACTCCATTCGCTCCACCCATATTCATGCCTCGCTCAAACATCTGAACAAATACCTCGGCGAGTACGAATTTCATTTCAATCGTCGCTCTCATTCTGAGACAATGCTTGATCGGCTTCTGGCGGCGTTTTGACGCTCGCCATGGATAGGAACAGCCGCTCCCATAGCTCGGCATCGCCCTCGCCAGGATGCTCCTTGGCGAACTGGTCGAGCTTGCCCTGCTTGCGGGCCTCTTCAAGACTAAGATATTTACCGCGGGTCATTCCGTTCTCTTTTATGGCTACCGAGCCTCATTGTAAGGCGCTTCACAGTACTTAGCTTGTGGAGCATCATAGCCATCATGTCGATGTGACGTTTCACTACCATAGAATATATAACAAAACACTGTTAAATGGCTTTCCCCATCAACCCCATTGTATTTCGCTTTCCCAAAAACGTATATACGCTTCTTTCCAGATATTATCGCCCTATATGTTGCTCCATCCAATATACCATAGTTTCTATATGCTGAGATCCCATCACGAGAAGGAACAATCGCCGCCCCTTCCTGACGCTCTATGCGGCCGAAGGTTTCTAGCCCACCTGTTGGCGGAGTAGCCGAGACTGTAATTCCAACTTGCCAATCGGTTATTGTCGCATGGTTTTTTTCATCAGTGTTAATGGCAACAACATACCCCTGCAAAGTGCCTTCTTTAAGGTTGTACACGTTGCCAGCTTTGACAAAAACATACGGGGCGCTCTTTGACGACGACTCAGGGGCAGGCCGATTTTTTAGTTTCAGTTCAAGAAACTCAATTTTTGCGTTGCTCGTAACTTCAAGGCTTCTGAGCGCTATTTCAAGCGTTTCTACTCGACCACTATAATGCGCGAATATTAGTACAAATATTACGTATCCTACCACTACTACTCCAATTGCTAGGAATATTACAAACGAAAATGGCGCCCCGCGAATCACTGCCCACTCCCGGCAGCACCATTTCCAAAGCACAAGGAGAATGTTTTCGTCGTCCATACCCCCGACCCTGCCCTAGCGGACATCCTTAGGTCAAGGGGATAATCGCGCAACTTATTGTCGGCACCGTGGACAAGTTCCAAGGACAGGAGGCTGAAGTCGTTCTGATCTCGATGACGGCGTCGAGCAGCGAGGATTTGCCTCGAAACATCGAGTTCCTCTACAGCAAGAACCGGCTCAACGTGGCGATCTCGTGGGCCTTGTCCTTATCCAGTCTTTACCTGCCGAGCGGCCGCCCAGGCCTCGCCGAGTCGAGTTAGCGCTTCCTCGTCCAATACTTGTTGGGTCAAGGGGTAGAGGATTTCTTCCTCCTTTTGAAAATGTCGGCGTGCAACTTCGAAGGCTAGTCGGACGGCGTCCACCGCTTGTTGGACATCGCGAGCGTCCTCGATGCGCTCCAGGCCGGCGCGGATTTCGCGATGGTCGGCCCGAATTTCGGCGATCAACTCGTCGTCCTCCAGAAGGGGAGCGAGAGCTGGAAGAAGCAACTCCTCCTCAAGCGTCGCGTGTGAGCTCACTTCGGCTGCCAAGGCCGCAAGGGCACCTTCGATCTGTGCCAGTTCCCCGCTCGTGTCGGCCAGCGTCTCTATCGTGCTGAACATTGCGTTGAACGCCCCGTGCTCGCCGAGAAGCGCGTCGGTCAATCTCATGACCTTCCCTCCCACGCCCCGCATCGGTTCGACTCGTTGCCGATACGCCGCGGAGCCAAATGCGCGCCCTCAGTATACGAACTACCCGGTGGGGGTAGGTGCTTTTTTTGAATTTGTTGGGAATTCTCTCGCTAAACCGGCGTCCCGCATGGCGCAATCCGCCTCAGACTCGCCGGCGGTCGTCGGCTCGGCGACAACCGGCGCGCCGCGAGGCTCGGCCAACACCTGCCGCCCGACCCCGGTAACCGGTCGATCCCAAGGATTGACCGGGAACGGAGAGCTGCCCTGACCAGGCGCGCCGGCATGCCGCCGATCCGGCGTCGTACACGCGAGTCGGCTTGATTAGAGTCAATGCGATGCTCCACTCGGTAGGCTAAGCGACTTTGGGGCTTTGCAACCTTCGAAATCGTGAGTACCTGCCGGAGGTTTCAGCTCGTTGTAGCTTCTGCCAAATGTGCCCCGACGGCAGGCGTTCAGACTTTAGGTAATGTTCGAGTTCGATCGTGGCTGCGCCGGCAGGCGCTCTAAAGTGGCACGGTGATGGACGCTCGCTACCTGGTGGAACACGCTTCCGATGCCGCCTTCGCCGTCGACGAGGACCTCAAGATCGTCGCCTGGAACTATCGCGCACGTGCCCTGCTGGGTTACACGCGTCGCGAGGTCATAGGCAAACGCTGCTCGGAAGTGCTTCAGATCGTGCTCCCCGACGGCGAGCCACTGTGCGTTCCCGGCTGTGAAGGCGGTCGATGCTTCGACCACTTCAAGCCTTTTACGGCGGCATCATGCTTGGCGCGGCACAAGGATTGCCGATGGGTGTCATTGGGCATTGCCTCGGTGGTGACACCGAAGCGGGACCGGCTCCGCGATCGACGAGTGGCGGTGGCTGCGGTTCTGCTACGTAGCAACGCGGGACAGGCGGTGGCGCCGTCGTCCGGCGGCGCGGTGCTGCATATCTTCACCTTCGGCCGATTCGGCCTGGCCACCGGTGGGCATGGTCTGTCGGTGGAGAAGTGGGAGCGCAAGCAGGCCCTGACGCTCTTGAAGCTGTTGGCGGCGAACCTAGGCCGAGCAGTCTCCCGCGACATCCTGATCGACAGCCTATGGCCGGAGGCCGACGGGAAGAGCGGCTGGGAGCGATTGAAGGTCACCGTCTATTCGCTGCGTCGCCAACTGCGATCTGCTGGAATCGGCGACGAGATTGTGGAAACCGCCGACAAGGCCTACCGGCTTCGACGCGAAGCGGTCTGGGTGGATTCGCATGTCTTCGAGACCTGCATCGCCAACGGTTCCGCCTATCAGGGGCAGCAGCGGTGGGACGAGGCGCTCGATCGCTACGGCGAGGCGCGGCGTCTCTATCGGGGCCACTACATGAGCGAGGACATTCACGCCGACTGGTGCGCGGAAGAGCGTGAACGGTTGCGCGAGATCCACATGGAAATGTTGACTGACATGGCCTCTTGCCATGCGGAGCTTGACTGCTACTCGGAGGCGGTTGCGGTCTGTCGGGCCATCCTCGTCGACGATCCTTGTCGTGAAGGCGTTCATCGCAGGCTGATGGAGTACCTCATTCGCCTCGGTCATTTTGATTCGGCCCTGGCTCAGTACCGCCACTGTCGCCGCGTGTTGGCAGAGGAACTCGCGGTCGAGCCGATGCCCGAAACCCAACGCCTCTACCGGTGGATCGTTAGCGGAGAGGCGGCGGGGACCGGTCAGGCAGCCGAGTAGCGCCCACGTCGCGAGCTGTCGCGAAAGCCATACTTTCACTGGATTTTCCTCCCTCCCCCAAGAGCGGCTGACGTGGCTTGGTGCTGCCCGTCATGGCGCTGTCACCAGAGTGTTACCGGGTGATGCTAGTGATTTCGGCGAGCGTCATCGCGGTGGTTTGGAACAGGCAACGCGGGATGGTCAGGCAGCGAGACCTCGATTCGTTCGTTGCACGGATCTGGGTGGAACGTGGCACAAACGGAGAGCCCTTATGGCGGGGACACGTCCGGCACGTCCAAGGCGAACACGAGGCCTACTTCCAAAACCTCGCGGAGATGAGCGACTTCCTGGAGCAAGTGAGCGGCGTCCCCGGTCCGCGAACGACCGTGCTCGCAAGCGAGGACGGCGAGGAGCCCAAGCACCGCGCGCGAAGCGGCCGGAAGGGGCAGAAATGAGCCTCGCCGGTCGCCGCTCACCGAAGCGGATGTCTTCCGGACTATTGCCGGCCCTTGGAGACGGTCCGCTCCGAGTGACACCGGAAGTCGTCGAGCAGGTCGTGGCCGTCTCGATGTTCTCCGGCTTGGCGGAACGAACGATCACGAAGCTGTTGCGCAAGGCGGCGATCGAGACCGTCGGCCACGACACGCTGCTGTTCGTTCTCGGCCAGCCGGCCCGCTGCTTCTACGTCGTCTTGCAAGGGCAGGTCGAGCTCTACGTCGTCGGCGATGGCGGCGGCGAGTGCGTCATCGACGTATCAGGACCCGGGGATAGCATCGCCGAGGAAGCCATCTTCGGTCCTGGCGTTCATCCGGTGTCCGCTAAGTCAATTGGCGAGACCCGCCTCCTGGTCGTCGAGGCTGCCGCATTCCTGGAACAACTCAGCGACGACTTCGATCTGGTCCTTGCCGTTGCTGCTGGCATGTCCCAGCGGACTCGGGCGTTGGTCCAGCAGATTTGCAGCCTGCGCCTCAAATCGGCAGCACAGAGATTGGGCAGTTTCATGCTCGATCTGGCCGAGGCTGCTCATGGCAGCACGACCGTGCGCCTGCCCTTCGGCAAGCGGCTGCTGGCAGAGCGTCTGGGCATGACGCCCGAAAGCCTGTCGCGTGCCCTGCGCAAGCTCCGCAAGGTCGGCGTCACGAGCTGCAAGGGCGTGGTGACGATCGCCGATGTCGCGAAGCTGACCGGATTCTGTCGCGAAGCCCCGAGGCTACCGCCGAACGTCGCCCGCTCTGAGGGAGACAATACGGCGAGTACGCGTGCCTAGAGGTGCGGACCGGTCGCCCTGGCAAGAGAAATGACCCTTGAGAGAACGACGATGACGCCCCGAGAACCCGAAGCACTTCGAAGAGCAGACCGCCAAACACGAAGGCGGTCTCTACTTGGATTCATTTGTAGCCTCGTTCGGGTTTTCTGACTTGAAAGGTTGTCAAATATGAGATTCGTCTTCCGAAAGGTAATGTGGCGGCTTTCGACGGTTTGCGTGCTTGCATTCGCTACTTTGATGTGGACGGCGGATCAGGTCAAGGCAGAGTCGATCGGCCAAGAGATCTTCCAAAGTCAAAGTGCCGCGTGTCACACGATCGGCAAGGGAAAACTGGTAGGACCAGACATGTCCGGGGTCACTACACGCCGAGAGGAAA
>CAZCVU010000158.1:0-6445 GCA_964501745.1 uncultured Flavobacteriales bacterium
AGCGTCTTGGTTGGCGCCGCCAGGTCAACCGATTTGGCCCTTGATTTGCCGTTTGCCAGAGCATATACCGCCTTCGCGCGCTGCAGAACGAATAAACAGCTGACCAATTGCCCCGTCAACGACCCCATAGGCGCGCGCTGGGCCATTCGCACAGGAGCACAGTATGAGGGATGATCCGCTCTTTCTGAACAAGATCGTCGGCGCGATCCTGGTGGCGGGTTTGCTTGCAATGGTCTCCGGTTTTGCCGCCGAACAGCTCTTTCATCATGAACCCCTTGAAACACAAGCCTTCAACATTGGCGGCAGCGACCTTGCCAGTGCAGCCAAGGAGCAGGTGGAAAGCGCGCCGGCGGGGCCGGAGCCGATTGCCCCACTTCTGGCGTCCGCCGACGCGGGACGGGGCCAGAGCCTGTTCAAGGCATGTGTGGCATGCCACACCCCGAACGATGGTGGTGCCAACAAAGTGGGACCCAACCTATGGAATGTCATCGGCAGTTCCATCGCGGGTACCGAGGGTTTCAAATACTCGTCGGCGCTTAGAAAAATGGGCGGCACCTGGGACTACGAAACGCTGAACCAATTCCTGTTCAAACCGAAAACCTTCGTCCCGGGTACAAAGATGACATATGCCGGCATCAAGGCGGCCAAGAAGCGCGCAGACATTATCGCCTATATCCGTTCACTTAGTGCCGCCCCCCAACCGCTTCCCTAACGCCCCGGCGCAATCGGCGCCTATCGCGCCGACCGATGCGACTTACGGGGTCTTGCCCAGGCCGCTGGCTCGCCGCCGGGTTGCGCTTGCTGCCGGAGGATCCGCGCCGCAGGCAACGCTGGCGCCGACCCGCAATCTTCTGCGTTCCGATACCTAAAACAACGAATTCTTAATAAGTTACGCTGGATCACTCATTCTTGAATATACCATCGATGAGGCGTTCTTGAACGTTCATTCCATATCCCCATATGAATTGAGTGGCGGCAGTTATACCGTCAGCGCAAGTATCCGAACCCGCCCGATGACCGCGTCCTCGTGAATCGGGTCAAAGGCAAGGAGACCGAGATATGCTGATCCCGACGCCAATCCAAACCCTGACAACGAGTGGCCCGCGCAACAAATCACCGATGCTGGCGTTCCGCCGAATTGCTAGGTCGATTGGCGTAGCCTTTCTGCTAACGGTTGGCGCAACAGGTCTGGGCAGGCCGGCGGTAGCTGCCGAGCAAGACTGCTTCCTGCGTGCCGAGCTTGTGGAATATTTGGGGCAGCGCGCGCATGAAGCGCAGAGCGCAATGGGTCTCGCCAACAACGGTAGCTTGCTTGAAGTCTTCACGACGGACGACCAATCTACCTGGACAATCTTTCTGACCATGCCAAATGGTGTGAGTTGCGTGATCGGCGCGGGTGAAACCTGGATGGATCTTGCGCCGCCCGCCGCCGACCAAGTCTCGTAGCCCAGAGCCCAGCCGCCGCCAGAGACGGGCGGTCACGCGTGGTGCCCCTGAATACACCCGGCTCCCTGCTCCTTGCTTCGTCCAGCGGCCTAACCGCCTACGTGCGCTGCATTCCTTCGCGAACAGCGATATGGCTCAATCACCTCCGAACTCGCTCCTGGTGGCTCACCTGAGCGCGCCCTGAGCGGTCGAAACGCGCTTCGATCACGCATCCGTCAATTCGACGCGGAGCGTGTTATCGCTCTCGCTGAATTCGGGTAGACTGGCGGCGAGCAAACTAGACTGGATGGCATCGATGATACGGACGGCTGTTGTTGCCCTGGCGGTAGGCGTCTTGCTGGGTCTCTCCTTGCCGCTTGCGGCGCAGCAGGTTGCGCCCGCGCACGGCATCGCCATGCATGGCGACTTGAAATACGGTCCCGGCTTCGCGCACTACGACTACGTATATCCGGACGCGCCAAAAGGCGGCGAGGTGCGTCTGGCCGCGATCGGTGGTTACGACAGCTTCAATCCCTTCATCGTTCGGGGGCGCTCGGCTGCCGGCATCGGTCTAATTTACGACAGTTTACTCACGAGTTCGGCCGACGAGGCGTTCTCGAAATACGGCCATGTTGCCGAGAGCGTGGAGGTCCCGGATGACCGCTCCTGGATCATCTTTACGCTTGATCCGAAGGCGCACTGGCATGACGGCAAACCAGTCAGCGTCGACGACGTGATCTGGTCGTTCAATACGCTCAAGGAACAGGGCGCGCCGTTCTATCGATTCTATTATTCCAACGTTGCCACACCAGAACGGGTCGGCCCGCGCAAGGTCAAATTCACCTTTACAGGCGGCGAGAACCGCGAGCTGCCACTCATCATCGGCGAACTGACGATCCTGCCGAAGCACTACTGGGAAGGGCGGGATTTCAGCAAGACAACCCTCGAGCCGCCGCTGGGAAGCGGCGCTTATCGAATCGCCTCGTTCGAACCCAACCGATCCATCACCTACGAGCGGGTCACCGACTATTGGGCGAAAGATCAACCGACTCAGGTCGGCACAAGCAACTTCGACATCGTGCGCTACGACTACTATCGCGATTCGACGGTAGCGCAGGAGGCTTTCAAGGCCGGAGAGTATGATTATCGCGCCGAGAACTCGTCGAAGGCCTGGGCAACCGCGTATGAAATCCCGGCTGTCAAAGACGGTTCGATCAACAAGGAGGAACTGCCCCACAACCGTTCGTCGGGGATGCAGGGCTTTGTCTTCAACCTTCGCAATCCCTTGTTTCAGGACCGCAACGTGCGTCGCGCCCTTGCCAACGGCTTCGATTTTGAGTGGTCGAACGGGGCGTTGTTTTACGGGCAGTACAAGCGCACCCGTAGCTTTTTCGATAATTCAGAGCTAGCGGCAACGGGGCTGCCGAAGGGCAGAGAACTCGAGATCCTCGAACCCTATCGCGGCCGAATCCCCGACGAGGTATTTACCAAGGTCTATGCGCCGCCAAAGACCGACGGCTCGGGCAACGTCCGCAACAATTTGCGCGACGCCCAGCGGCTACTACGTGAAGCGGGCTGGCAGGTCGATAAGGGGACTCGCAAGCTGACAAACACAAAAACGGGTCAAGTCATGGCCTTCGAAATACTCCTGGTAAGCCCGCTGTTTGAGCGCATCGTCCTGCCCTTCAAGCAGAATCTCGAACGGCTCGGGGTCGACGTCGACGTACGCATTGTCGATACGGCGCAATTCCAAGAGCGGATTAACAAGTATGAATTCGACATGATGGTCTCGACCTGGGGTCAATCGTTGTCACCGGGCAATGAGCAGCGTGATTTCTGGGGTTCGGCCGCAGCCGACCGAGATGGCACCCGCAATCTGGCCGGTCTAAAGGACCTGGCGATAGATGAGCTCGTCGAAAAGCTGATTTCCGCACCGGACAGGGCCTCTCTGATCGCCTACACAAGGGCACTCGACCGCGTGCTTCAGTGGCAACATATCGTCATACCAAATTGGCACATTCCTTATGATCGCCTGGTCTACTGGAACAAATTCAGCCGGCCTGAAATAACTCCGATTCGTGGCGCGCAGTTCTTCACCTGGTGGGTCGATGAGGAAAAGTCGGCGCAGCTGGAAACACGACGCAGCAAGTCAGGCACGCAGTAAATGCGATCTTGCCCGGCGCTGACCGGCGGATAATCCATGCTGGCCTACATCGTCCGCCGCCTGTTGCTCGTCTTCCCGACGCTGTTCGGGATCATGGTCATCAACTTTGTGATCGTGCAGGTCGCGCCCGGCGGGCCGGTCGAGCGGCTGATTGCGGAAATTACCGGTTCGGGCGTCGAAGCGACGGCGCGCATTGGCGGCGACTCGGGTTCCGAGGTCGGTGCCGGCGAACGCGATAAGGGCGGACCGGCGGGCGACGGCACAACCGGCAAATATCGCGGCGCGCAGGGGCTCGACCCCGATTTCATCAAGGAAATAGAACGGCAATTCGGCTTCGACAAGCCGGCCCACGTGCGCTTCGGGATCATGATGCGCAGCTATGTCACCTTCGACTTCGGGCAGAGTTTCTTTCGCGACCGTGACGTCGTCGATCTAGTCATTGAGAAGCTTCCCGTCTCGATCTCGCTTGGCTTGTGGACGACGTTGCTGGTCTATTTCATCTCAATACCCCTGGGCATCGCAAAGGCGGTGCGCGACGGCACGCGGTTCGACGTCTGGACCAGTGGCGTCGTCATCGTCGGAAACGCCATCCCAGGATTTCTGTTCGCGATCCTACTCATCGTCTTGTTTGCAGGCGGGCGTTACCTCGACTGGTTCCCGCTGCGCGGGCTGGTCTCCGACGACTGGCACGACCTGACCTGGCCAATGCGCATTCTGGATTATTTCTGGCACCTGACGCTGCCGATCATCTCGCTGGTGATCGGCGGCTTTGCCGGACTGACCATGTTGACCAAGAACTCGTTCCTCGACCAGATCAACCAGCAATACGTGGTCACTGCGCGGGCCAAGGGGCTGGCCGAAAAACGCGTGCTCTACGGTCACGTGTTCCGCAACGCGATGCTGATCGTCATCGCCGGCTTCCCGGCTGCGTTTATCGGCATCCTGTTTACCGGCGCCCTCCTGATCGAGGTGATTTTTTCGCTCGACGGATTGGGACTATTGGGTTTCGAGGCAGTGATCGACCGCGACTACCCGATCATGTTTGCCTCTCTGTACTTCTTCACCTTGCTCGGACTCATTCTCGGCATCGTTGGCGATATTACCTACATGCTGGTCGACCCGCGGATCGACTTCGAGACGCGTGAGGTCTAGAGGCGGGCGATGAGAGAGAACCGGTTCCTTGGCCTTACCGTCACCCCCCTGACGCGGCGGCGAATAGATAACTTCAAGACCAATCGACGCGGTTTCTGGTCGCTGTGGATGTTCATGGTGCTGCTGGTTGTCTCACTATTCGCCGAACTGATCGCCAACGACAGGCCGCTCCTGGTTTATTTCGACGGCGAAATCTATGCGCCGTTTCTCGTTGCCTATCCGGAAACCGTGTTCGGCGGTGATTTCGAGACCGAGGCGGAATACAGCGATCCGTTCGTACAGGAATTGATCGAGGCCAAGGGATGGATCCTTCATACGCCGATCCCCTACCGCTACGACACGCATATCACGACACTGGCCGTACCGGCGCCGGCGCCACCGTCGAGGCAGAACCTGCTTGGCACCGACGACCAGGCGCGCGACGTGGTGGCCCGGCTGATTTATGGCTTCCGTATTTCGGTGCTGTTCGGCCTCACCCTGACGGTATTGAGCTCGGTAATCGGCGTCATGGCGGGTGCCATTCAAGGCTATTTCGGCGGACTGATCGATCTATTCGCGCAGCGCGTCATCGAGATCTGGTCCGGCATGCCGGTGCTCTTCATGCTGATCATTCTCGCTTCGGTCGTCGAACCCAACTTTTGGTGGCTTCTCGGCCTGCTGCTGTTGTTCAGCTGGACCGCACTGGTCGGCGTCGTACGAGCGGAATTCCTGCGCGCCCGGAATTTCGACTATGTTAAGGCGGCCCGGGCCCTCGGCCTTTCAAATTCGCTGATCATGGCCCGTCACGTACTGCCCAACGCTATGGTGGCGACCATTACTTTCTTGCCGTTCATCACCTCGGGTTCCGTCGTCACCCTGACCGCCCTCGACTTTTTGGGATTCGGCCTGCCCCCCGGCTCGGCCTCGCTGGGCGAGCTTCTGAAACAAGGCAAAGACAACCTGCAAGCCCCTTGGCTTGGCATGACGGGCTTCTTCGTTATCGCCGTCATGCTGTCGTTGCTGGTCTTCATCGGCGAGGCCGTGCGCGACGCTTTCGATCCCCGGAAGGCCCAGCAATGAACGAACCGACCATGCTCGATGTAAAGGACCTTTCGGTGACGTTCGACCTGCCCGGATCCGAGATCGAGGCGGTGCGACAAATCTCCTTCGCCATTGAACGCGGCGAAACACTGGCGCTGGTCGGCGAATCCGGTTCCGGCAAGTCGGTCACTGCATTGTCCGTCCTGCAGCTCTTGCCCTACCCAATGGCGCGTCATCCAGCCGGCTCCATCCGCTTTTACGGCGAGGAGCTGGTCGGCGCACCGGAGCGTACATTGCGCGACGTGCGCGGCAACAAGATCTCGATGATATTCCAGGAACCCATGACTTCGCTGAACCCGCTGCATACCATTGAAAAACAGGTCGGCGAGGCTTTGCTTCTGCATAAGGGACTTTCGCGTTCAGCGGCGCGAACGCGGGTGCTGGAGCTTTTGAAACTTGTCGGTCTTCGCAATCCCGAACAGCGCATAACGGCATATCCGCATGAACTCTCGGGTGGTCAACGCCAGCGCGTCATGATCGCGATGGCACTCGCCAACGAACCGGACCTGCTGATCGCTGACGAGCCGACAACTGCGCTCGATGTCACTATTCAGGCGCAGATTCTGGCGCTTCTCAAAGATCTACAGGCCAAGCTTGGCATGGCCATGCTGTTCATCACCCATG
>CAZCVU010000159.1:0-6439 GCA_964501745.1 uncultured Flavobacteriales bacterium
ACCCGGAGGGACGGCAAGAGCTACAGCAACGTATCGACGAGCGCTGCGACCTGATTTTTGAAGACGATCGGGCCGTCACCGCCCACCAGGATCTTTTCGAGCGGGTGATCACCGAGGCACAGGACGAGATATGATGTCGTCGAACTTCGTCCATCACGGGTCCTGAGCCATGCGCGATTTCGACACTCTCCATCAACGCATCGCCCAACTGCGAAAGTTGCAGATCTTCTTCGTGGTCGGCGCATCGAAGTCGGGAACGACTTGGGTACAACAGCTGTATGACGGTCATCCAAGAATCATTTGCCGCGGCGAGGGCCATTTCAGCGACCAGCTGCTGCCCGCGCTCGCAGAAGCTATAGGCACCTACAACAGCAAGTCGGATGCCTACAAATCGCGCGCCGAGGCGTTTGGATATCCGGCTGACTTTCCAAGCTATGACGGCGAACAGCTCGGCTATCTCTACGCCAGCGCGATCGCGTTGGCGCTCGATGCCTGGGCGGCGGACACGGACATCGATTGCATCGGCGAGAAAACGCCGGAACACGTCCTTTCGCCCGACCAGCTTGGCGCTCTGTTTCCGGAATGCCGGTTCGTTCATATCATCCGCGACGGACGCGATGCCGCCGCCTCGGGCTGGCATCACAATCTGCAATGGAGCCCTGACGCCGCGACAATCCGTGAGAGGGGGGTTACCTGGTATGTCGACGAATTTGCCAAGAGTTGGGTCAACCGCATCTCGACGGCGCGGGCCTACGGGCAAGCGCATCCGGACTGTTACCTGGAGATCCGTTATGAGGAACTTCACGCCAGGCTCGAACCCTTGATCGGCCAGATGTTGGAATTTCTCGGCGCCGACAGCTCAGCCGCATCGATTCGCCAGTGTCTGGAGGCCGGCTCGTTCGAGAGCCTCTCGAAGGGGCGCTCGCGGGGTGAGGAGGACCGCAGTTCGTTCTTTCGCAAGGGCATCATCGGCGACTGGAAGAACCAGTTCGATGCCGAGGCCACCGAGGCATTCGACCGCGAAGCAGGTGCCTTGCTTAGCGAGTTGGGCTACGCCTAAACGTCACCTCGTCCGGAGTTCCGTCGACAGCAGGTCAGTCGCCGCCAAACCGAATGCCCTGAGCAAGCGGCAGCTCGGCCGAGCAGTTGATCGTATTGGTGGCGCGGCGCATATAGGCTTTCCAAGCGTCGGATCCCGATTCACGCCCTCCGCCCGTGTCCTTCTCGCCGCCGAATGCGCCACCGATTTCCGCGCCGCTTGGGCCGATGTTGACGTTGGCGATACCGCAATCGCTGCCTTCGTCCGAAATGAATCGCTCGGCCTCACGCAGATTATTGGTGAAGACTGACGACGCCAGACCCTGCGGCACTGCGTTGTGCATGGCTATCGCCTGGTCATAGTCGCGATACTTCATGACATAGAGTATCGGCGCGAAGGTTTCCTCGCAGACTATTGCGGTCTGGTCTGGCATCTCGACGATGGCAGGCACGACATACCAGGCGTTTGGATACTCTGTCTCAAGCGTGCGATCACCCCCGGTAATACTGCCGCCGTCCGCGGCGGCACGCTTTAGCGCCGCCTGCATGGCCTCGAATCCTCGCATCTCGATCAAGGGTCCGACCAAAGTCGTCGCCTCAAGTGGCGACCCAATGCTGACATCGGCGTATGCCTGCTTCAACCGCTCGACGAGGGTATCGTGCACCTCCTCGTGGACAATCAGGCGACGCAGGGTCGTGCAGCGCTGGCCAGCCGTCCCGACCGCGCTGAAGAGAATCGCGCGGACCGCCAGGTCGAGATCGGCCGACTGGCTAACGATCATGCCGTTGTTACCGCCAAGCTCCAGCAGCGAACGGCCCAAGCGCTCAGCGACGATCGGCGCAATGGTGCGGCCCATGCGGCAGTTTCCGGTAGCGCTGATCAGCGGCAGCCTGTTGTCCTTGACCAGCGCAGTGCCGACGTCGGCGCCGCCGATCAGGACCTGGCACAAACCGTCCGGCAGGTCGCCAAGACGGTCGGCCGCACGGTCGAACAGCGCCTGGCAGGCGAACGCTGTCAGCGGCGTCTTTTCCGAGGGTTTCCAGACGACGGAATCGCCACAGACGATGGCGAGCGCAAAGTTCCAGGACCAGACGGCAACGGGAAAATTGAAGGCGCTGACGACGCCGACGGGCCCGATCGGATGCCAGGTCTCCATCATCCGATGCCCCGGTCTTTCGGAGGCGATCGTGAGGCCGTAGAGCTGGCGAGACAGGCCCAGGGCAAAGTCGCAGATATCGATCATTTCCTGCACCTCACCCTCGCCTTCGACGAGGATTTTGCCGGACTCGATGGTTACCAGGCGGCCGAGGGCCGATTTGTGAGATCGCAACTCCTCGCCAAACACCCGAATGAGCTCACCGCGTCGCGGCGGCGGCACGCTGCGCCAGGCAAGAAAGGCCGATGCGGCCGTGGCGATCTTTGTCGTCACCGTATCAGGCGTATCGTCGGCAAGCGTCGCGATTTCCGAGCCATCGATCGGCGTTGTCACCCGTCGTGCTCCGGCGCCGAGACCGGACAGATCCACCCCCAGTGTCGACAACAGGGCTTGCACTTCCATGACTACAACCTCCCGAGCCCAGAGCGGCTCGTCATCTCAGATCAGCCTGTACGGCTCCGTCAAACGTAGTATCGCCCAAAGCGATTGTTCTCAAAGTCCTCCAATGTCACATCCTCCTGATGGACAAAACCCCGTGCGGGCAATCGCCCTTCGCGGCGCAGGTCCACCATCGCGCAGGTCGCAGACGCCGTCGCCACCTGGATGGCGCTCCAGGTACGATCGTAGATGTCCTGAGCATAGATCTTGTGGGCGTAGGACTCCTGCGAAAGGCGCCCATCATGCATACCGATGACTGTGACAAAGATCAGCACGACATCCTGCAGCGTTATCGGCACACCGTATTCCAGCACGTTGCGAAATAGCTCGCGACGTTCGCCCAGTCGCAGGTCGTTGACCAGCATCTTGATCTGATCGCAATGCCCGGGATAGCGCACGGTTTTGTAGTTGAGTTCGCGAACCTTGCCTTCAAGGGTATCGCACAACGTTCCGAGGCCACCCGAGGTATTGAAGGCTTCATAGGTTATGCCGTCGAGCGAGAATTGCTCTATGCCCTGCAATGGCAGCACGTCGCGGCGCTCGCCGTCGTGGATCGCCTCGCACAGATTGCAATACTCATTGATCAGGCCGTCGGTGCTCCAGGTGAGATTGTAATTCAGCGCGTTGGTTGGATATTTCGGCAGCGCGCCGACCCGCATCCGCACGGTGTGGAGATCGTCGAACCGCTTCGCCAGATCGTAGGCAACAACAGAGATGAAACCAGGTGCAAGCCCGCACTGCGGCACAAAGGCGGTTGCTGCGCTCTCGGCCAGCGAACGGATGGCGTGCGCGGTCTCCACGTCCTCGGTCATATCGAAGTAGTTGAGCTTGGCTGCGCGCGCGGCCTCGGCGACAGCAACATTGAGGTAGTAGGGCAAAGCGCTGACCACGGTGTTTTGGCCGCTCAACAACTTGCGCAATACCTCGCCATCGGCAACGTCGGCGGTGTCGCAGGAAACATCGTCGCGTGTGATGTGGTCGAGCATTGCTGCGTCGCGATCGACAACGGTCAACCGGTAATCACCGGAGCCGCCGAGCAAGTCTACGATGGCGCCGCCGATCTTGCCGGCGCCCAGCAACAGAAGATTCTCCACCCGCGGTGTCTCCTCGCAGCTTTGTCTTCTTCAAGATGGGCGCATGCACCGAGATTTGGAAGCCCGCTACCGTCGCCCTGATAGATGCAATATCAACATCCCGTGATTTGCTGCTACGAGATTCTATCCTTGCGCCTAGGATAGAGCCCCGGTTTCAGGCCGATGCGGCGGGCCGTCGCGATCACGGCATCGGCGAACGACAAGCACGAACAGTAGCCGCGTACACCGCCCTGACCTGCCAAATCGGTGCAAGGCGGCTATAACATCAAAACGCCGGGCAGCGGATAGGAGGTTGCCCCGACAAACCAAACGCCGTTCCGGCTGGGACAGACTCACCTGGGACAGACCTAAGAGAAGGGCAGATGCCTGGCAGCTCGACAACCCCATCCCTCGGCCGATTGGTCGCGCGCCTCCTGCTCACGGTCGGGCTGTTTTTGTCGCTCACCGGGTTCGCTTCGCTACAGGCCTTGTTCGCACCGAAGGCCGAGCTTTGGGAACGCTGGACGGCACACGCGCCACAGGCCACGGCGATCATCGACCATGCGGCCTGGGACCGTATTCTAAAGACCTACCTGATCCGTGACGGCAGCGGCATCCATCGTTTTGCATACGGCAGAGTGACCAAACAGGACAAAACCAGCCTGGATAGCTACGTCGAAGATCTCGCTGCAATACCAGTCGATCAGCTCAACAGGGGCGAGCAGCTGGCCTTCTGGATCAACCTCTACAACGCGCTAACCGTACAGGTCGTGCTGGCGGCATACCCGGTCGAGAGTATCCGCGACATCAACATCTCACCGGGCCTGTTTGCGCGCGGCCCCTGGGGCAAGAAACTTGTCGGCGTCGAGGACGAAGCCGTCAGCCTCAACGACATCGAACACCGGATCCTGCGGCCGATCTGGCAGGATTCGCGCATCCACTACGCGGTCAACTGCGCTGCAGTCGGCTGCCCCAACCTGCAGCGCGACGCTTTCACTTCGGCCAACACGGAACAGCTGCTGCAGGCGGCGGCGCGCGATTACGTCAACAATCCGCGCGGCGTCTCGATTGAGAACGGGACACTGACCGTCTCCAGTATTTACGTTTGGTTTGCCGAGGATTTTGGCAACTCCGATACCGACGTGATTGCCCACCTGCGCCACTACGCCGACACCGAGCTGGCAGGAAAATTGGCTGGCATCGCCACGATCGACGGCATGTCCTACGACTGGAAGCTAAACGACGCTGACGGATCCTAGTCGGCACTACGACTGAGATTAGATCCGATCGACTTCCGATGGCTTGCAGCGGCGGCCGTCCGGGAACGCGATGAATCATAGATCAACGCAAGCCGCTCCGGCGAAACACCGAGCCGGTACAACACGTGGATCGTCAGCCAGCCAAAAACGATGGCAATTGAGCTGCGGCCCTCGAAGCGACGAGATGAGGTGACCAACGGTGGATCTTCGATGCATGTCGTGCGCCCAAAATTCTCCATACTGCGTACGAAGTTCAAATCCTCCATCAGCGCGATGGGTTTCATACCGCCGAGCTTGTCGTACACATCCCGTCGTACGAATATGGCCGAATCGCCGTAGTACAGGCCACGCCTGCGGATCCAGGCATAATACCGCGTCAACCAGCGACTGAACCGCGAGCCGCCGTCAAACAGCAATCGAAAATTGCCACCGACGATGTCGGCGGAGGCCGCAAGGCTTTCGGTGATGCGCTCGAGCCCACCAGCGGGAAACTCTGAATCCGCATGCAGAAAAAGCAAGACGTCGCCCGATGCGGCGTCGGCGCCGCGCCGCAACTGCACGCCGCGACCCGGATCGGAGTCCACGACCCGGGCACCTAACCTGCGGGCCAAGGCAGTGGTTGCGTCACTGCTTCCCCCATCGACGACGATGATCTCGCTGGCGGTGGTCTCCTGCTGCAGTTTTGCCAGCAAACGCGGCAGGTTATGAGCCTCATTGAGGGTCGGAATGACGACCGAAATCATGGTCGAACGGCCTCGCGTGCGGCTCGTCTCGTCACCAGGCCAATCTCCTCAAAGGTCCGCACCGCCCGCGCCCAACGGCGTCCCAGCCGGTAATGCGCAACGCTTCTGGCCAACGCGCCCGGCTTTGCGAAGCGCTGGATTGCAGCGCGCGAGCACTCGCCCCAGATCGCCTTAACGCGAAGATAAATCGCCCTTCGTTCATCTGCGTCCAGATCCCCGACTTCGTTTTGCAGGAGTATTTTACCAAACGCGACATGTCGCGCCTCGTCGCGCGATATCTTGCGGTTGATCTGAGCCAAAAGCGGGCATGGGAACCACTTGACCAGGTCCTGTTGCAGCCGCAATGCCTCGCCCTCGAGGAGAATATGGAAGGCAACGATGAGTCCGTGATAGCTGCCCGGCCATGCCATCGCCCGCTCCAGCGCCGTCGCCAGCGCCTCGTCCATCGGTGCCAGGCCGCCCAGCCGCTCGAGGTAATCCCGGTATATGCCGGCGTGGCGTGTCTCGTCGGCGATTTGCGATTGCAGGAAGCGGCGGACGCGCGGTCCGTCGAGTTCCTCAAGCAAGCGCCTGCAGGCTCGTACGGTTGCGATCTCCCCGTGGTAGAACTGGCTTACCGCTGCGGTGTAGAGACCTGATGATATCCACTTTGGGACAACTGGGTCGCGCTCCCAGTCGATATCCTGGTTCGACGACCACTGCCGTTCGGCACCGTTGGCCAGCAGCCTCAC
>CAZCVU010000160.1:0-6405 GCA_964501745.1 uncultured Flavobacteriales bacterium
TTGGTGGTTTGTGTCGACGGTGGCGCACCGCCTGGGCTGCCAACTCCATCCACTGCCATGGTCCGACCTCCCTCTATCGCCGTTCCGTCACTCCACCATGCGGAACCTCTCGCACATTAGCAAAGCTGTGAGCTTGGTTGCTGTGATGGTCGTCACTGGCGGCTTACGCGCCAGATGACATTGGCGACATCGTCTGCAATCAACAGGCTTCCATCACCTGCTATCGCCAGGCCCGCCGGCCGGCCGATCACTCGCGCACCTCGATCAAATGGCCCGCCGGCGCCGACACCGACCCAAAACCCAACCACGAAGTCCTCGTACCAACCAAGCGGTTTGCCGCTTTCGAACGGGACCCGCACGACTTTGTATCCGCGCGGCTGCTTGGCGTTCCATGAGCCATGTAGCGCGACAAAGGCATCGTCCTGCCAGGCTTCCGGAAACCGGCCACCGTTGCCAAAAACCAAACCCAACGGTGCCGAATGCGAGCGAAACAAGACCTCCGGGACGATTGAGCGTTCTACCAGGTCGGGCCGGCTATCGGCGAAGCCGGGCATCGGGTTGGAACCGATATAGGCATAGGGCCAGCCATAAAATCCGCCTTTCTTCAAGACGGCAAGATAGTCCGGCACGAGTTCGTCGCCCATGCCGTCGCGCTCGTTGACGACGGTGACCAGATCGCCTGTTACCGGATGTGCTGCGAGCCCAACCGGATTACGCAGTCCGGAGGCAAAGACCTCGCCTTCGCTACCGTCTGCCTTGAAGCGCATAACGGTGGCGCGCGGCGCACCCTCTTGGGCAATATTCCCCAGGCTGCCGATCGCCACATAGAAATGCGCGCCATCGACGCCGAACAGCAGGGTTCGCGTCGAATGGCCGAAACCGCTTCCCAATTCGCCGCGTTTGGTGATCGCCTCGGGCGGTCCAGAGGCGCGGTGCTGTCCTGGATGCCATGCATAGCGCCAGACACGCCTGGTATCCGCGACATACAGGTACTCGCCGACTACCGCCATGCCGTGTGGACGGCTGTGGTCCTCAGCAAAGACCGAGTAGTGTTCAGCAACACCATCACCGTCTTCGTCGGCGAGCAGCGAGACCCGGCCAGCGCCCGATTCCGCTAAAAACACTTCTCCAGACGGCGCCACTGTCAGCCACCTGGCGTGACGTGGCCGATCCGAAAATAGGTTGACCTTATAACCTGCCTGGACCACAGGAATTCTGCCGGGCGCGAGCGGTACCGACCGCGACGGATTGGCCGAACTGGGCGACGCAAACGGCGGCGGCATATCCGCAGGCTTTATGTGGTGCCGCGCACCCGGCAGCTGTGAGACGCCTTGCGCTGCCGTAGAGCCAACGACAAATACCGAGAACAATGAGGCGAGGGCAACCAGTCTCCATCCATCGATCATCGTTGCCCTCCCTTCATTTCACTTCGAGCGCCACGAGACCGGGAAGCGACTTGCCCTCCAGCCACTCCAGGAACGCGCCACCAGCGGTCGATACATAAGAAAACCTGTCGAGAACCCCAGCATGCCGAAGCGCCGCAACGGTGTCACCGCCGCCGGCGAGCGACATCAACTCGCCGGCTTCGGTCAGCGCCGCCGCATGACCTGCGACATCAACCGTGCCGCGGTCGAATGGTGGTGTCTCGAAGACACCCAGCGGACCGTTCCACAGCAAGGTTGGGCACGTCGCCATGAGTGCCATCAGCTGTGAACTCGTCTGCGGCCCGATATCGAGGATCATGCAGTCGTCCGGCACCTCATTGATGCCGACCTGGCGCACCTCGATACCGCTTTCAAGCGCCGTCGCGACCATCGCGTCGACCGGCAGGTGTATTGTGCAGCCCGCCTCCCGCGCTCGCTCCAATATCCCACCCGCCGCGTCCACCAACGCCGGCTCGATAAGGCTTGCGCCAACCTGACATCCTTGCGCCAGCAGGAACGTATTTGCCATGGCGCCAGCGATCACAAGCTGGTCGACACGACGCGTTAGGTTACCCAAGACTTCCAGCTTGGTTGAGACCTTGGCGCCGCCGACGATTGCCATCACCGGTCGGGCGGGAGTTTCCAATGCGCTGCTAAGGGCCGCACACTCGGCCTGCAGGCTGCGTCCCGCGACGGCCGGCAGATACCGGGTGATCGCCTCGGTTGAGGCGTGTGCCCTGTGGACTGCAGAGAACGCGTCGTTGACGTAAATCTCGCCAAGGCTCGCAAGCTCGGCCGCGAATTCGCCGTCGTTTGCCTCTTCTCCGGCGTGAAACCTGAGGTTTTCCAGCAACAGCAGTTCGCCAGGCTTGAGCGCCGCCGCCGCCTGCTTGGCGACCTTGCCCACGCAGTCGCCGCCAAAAGAAATCGGGCGCCCTCCCAGGGACTCCGACAACGGCGCGAGGACTGCCCGAAGCGACATTGCCTCGACGATCTTCCCCTTCGGCCTGCCGAAATGGGAGACCACGATTACACGCGCGCCCTTGTCGGAAAGTTCGCGGAGTGTGGGTGCGAGCCGCTCGATGCGCGTGAGGTCGGAGACCTGGCCGTCCCTCATTGGCACGTTCAAGTCGCCGCGCACGACGACACGGGAGCCGTTGATCTCAATGTCGTCGAGCGTTTTGAACATGAACTCGCTTCCCGGCAGTCGAACTGCTAGCTAGAGAATGGACCTATAGAGGAATGGGACAATCGGCAAACGGTTCGAGTACGAGCGCCTCACTCCACTCCAGGCGACTTCAGGTCTATCATATCCTGCTACCATGTCTGCCTACAGTATTCGAGGTCGGTAGAATGTCGGCAAGCAGCCTGCAGCAATTGCTCTATCGTACATCCCAGGCCGCCCGCACATCGTGGTTCTGGAGCCACTATGCGATCGCCGCACGTCTGGCCGTACCAGGCAGATCGGTGCCTAATCAACGCCTGCCTACTCAGCGCCAAGTGATGGCGGACCTGCGCGACCTGTTTGAGCGCGACTGGCGAAACATCGATGACGGGCTCTATGGCTTGCCACACGACCTGGTGCCGCGCCCCTACAGCGGAGTTCGGCAATCGCTGCGGTTCTTCGGCGATCTGGCAGCGGTACATCGCCGGCGACGTGCGGGCGCAAACCAGGAAGTGTTCGATGGGCCGTATAGGAACAAGCGGCCACGGTATTATCTTCAGAACTTTCACGATCAGAGCGGCGGTTATCTGAGCGAGGCGTCGGCCCAGCTCTATGACTATCAGGTCGAAGTACTTTTTTCCGGCGGCGCCGACGCCATGCGTCGCCAGGCCCTGCCACCAATCACTCGTTTCCTGCGCTCGCGAAACGTCCGCAGCTGCCGTCTTCTCGACATCGCCTGCGGCACCGGACGGTTCCTAAGTTTTGTCAAAGACACGCACCCACGGCTCAGCGTTACCGGCCTCGACTTGAGTGGCGAATATCTGGCGAAAGCTTCGGACAACCTCAGGCCATGGTCACACGCAGGATGTCTGCTCGCCAATGCCGAGGACATGCCGCTGGCCGATAGCTCATTCGACATCGTGACCTGCCACTACCTGTTCCACGAAGTGCCAGCACAGGTGCGCCGGCGCATTGCACAGGAAATCGCACGGGTTGCCCGGCCCGATGCGCTAATCCTCTTCGTGGATTCGATTCAGCCGGGCGACGAGCCAGCCTACGACGGACTGCTGGAGCGTTTTCCGTGTTCGTTCCACGAACCCTATTTCCTCGACTACATGCGTGAAAATCTGGAAACGCTCTTCGCGAAGGCCGGGCTCGATACGGAGTCCGTAACCCGCGCCTTCTTCTCGCGGGTTATGGTTCTGCACCCTCGTCCGAAGCGACGAAAGCGGCCAAAGCCGCGGCGATCCGTTTGACGACGGATGCCCAGTCGCCGGGCCGCGGCTGGCGGAACAGCCGCATCGTTGGATACCAAGGACTGTCTTCACGTTCGAGCAGCCAGCGCCAATCGGGCGCGAAGGGCAGCATGGTCCATACCGGCGCGGCCAAAGCGCCTGCCAAGTGCGCAACCGCGGTGTCGATGGTAATGACCAGGTCCATCCGCTGGATCGCCGCAGCGGTATCGGCGAAATCGCTGAACTCCGCGCCGAGATCGGCAATACCCGAACTCGCCAACACCTGCCGCTCCTGTTCGGTGAGCTCCACCTGCAAACTGGCGAAGTCTATGCCTGGCACGGCAAGGATGGGCGCGAGATCGGCCAGACTGCAGGCACGATTGCGCCCTTTCTCAAGCCGACGGTTGCCGATCCAGACGATGCCGACGGAAGGCGGTGTTGCGGATCGTCGCTGGTGTGCCGGAGCCAGATAGGGGCAGTTGTCCGGCACCGTCGCCAGCGTCGTCCCAAACAGCCGCGCAAGGCTCATCATCGGGATATGTGCGTCAAATTCCAACGTCATCGCTGATGTGCAGACGCGGTCGGCAAGCCCCGACCGCTCCATCAGCCGCTCCAGGGCGGGGTAGCATTCAAGACTCACGGTGCCAGCCAGATCACGTAACATCGGCAGGTATCGCGCAAACTGGATCGTATCGCCGAAGCCCTGCTCCGCGTGGACCAACAGGGTCTGATCGACCAGTGGCGCACCGTCCCAAATCGGCGCCTTGTACACGCGCTCTTGCAGGCCGAGCGAGGGCACCGCAAAGCGCCACTCGTAATCCTCCCAACCTTCTTTCATGCGACCCGAGAGCAGGAGTGCGAAGCCTCTATTCCAATGCGCATCGGCCATCTCCGGTTGCTGCGCAAGTGCCTGCTCTGCGGCTGAGATCGCGCCTTCAACATCGCCCTGCGCCAACAGCGAGGGTCCAAGATTGCAGTATGCGTCGGCGTAGTTGCCATTGAGCTCGGTTGCGCGTCGAAAACATACAGTCGCCTGGTCATGCTGGCCGCTTGCAAACCAAGCTTGCCCCAGATTGTAGTGCGCCTTCGCATTTTCCGGAGCTATACCGACCGCCACCGTCCCGACATCGACCGCTTCTTCGAGCAACCCCTGCTGCCAAAGTACACCGCACAGATTGGTCCAGGCAGGCGCAAAGTCCGCGTCCGCTCCGACGGCTTTTCGAAAGTGAACGATTGCCTGAGTTACGTCACCCTGGTCCTTGTGAAGGAGAGCCAGGTTGTTGTGAGCGTCTGCGTATAAAGGGCGCAAGTCGAGCGCCCGCTGATAATGCTCTAGGGCAGCGTCCGTCTTGCCCACCGTCGAAAACGCGTTTGCCAGATTGAAATGTGTCTCCGGAACTTCTTCGCAAACCAACAACGCATGCTCGTAAGCATCGACTGCATCACCATGCCGACCCTCGGCCTGCAACGCGTTTCCCAGATTGACGTGGTAGTCAACGACTGTGTCGTCCAATTCGAGTGCACGTGTGATTTGGCTGACAGAAGTGGCAGCATCCCCCTGCTGCAACGCCAACACCCCTAGCAGGTGCCAGGCGTCAGCGGAGTCCGGCTCAGACTCAACGATAGCGCGATACATTGCCTCTGCCGCAGCAAGTTCTCCGCGGCGGTGTAAGACAAGCGCTTCAGCAAGCGTGCTTTCGTTTTCCGGTGTCACGTGTGATGACCGTCACATAAAGTTGGCTCGTACCAGCAGGGCGGTAAGAAAATTTGGTCGGGTATGAACCATCCGTGCAGGGGTGGAACGCGAACAGTTCAGTGGATCAGAGGTAATAACCCCGCCTGCCAAAATACAGCAATAACCACTAAATATCAGATACTTAGAGAAATTCAGATTCATTCCTTCCGGCGGCTAGCGTAGCGTCGGATCAACTTTATGGAAGTTACCGCTAAACTGCGGCCGATGTTATTGTTTTTGGCACGCTAGAATCTCCTTGAAGGCCAATTGCAGCCTGCTTACCTCTTATAGTGACAGAGGGACGCGATAGCCCGGGCATGGGGTGGTTGCGTCAGCTACCGCAAATCTCAACAGGAGTGGGAACGTGGCGGAAAACGATAACGAGCTTGAAGGCTCGGAAAGCGGCGCTCAGGGCGAGACCACATATATCGACGCGGTCGCCGCCGGCGATCGGATAACCATCCCCGATGGCGACGCGCTTCTACACGGCGAGTATTCGCGCGCCGGACCTGACTTGGTCATTACCGGTGAAGATGGCTCGCGGATTGTCGTCACAGAATTCTTCTCGGCGGGGTCTCCTGACCTGATTTCCGAGGGCGGCGCCCGGATTCAGGGCGACCTGGCGGGCAAACTCGCTGGCCCAATGGCACCCGGCCAATTTGCGCAAGCGCTGCCCGCGATGGGCGCCGAGCCAGTTGGTACAGTCGACAATATCGAAGGCGAAGGTGTCATTATCCGCGCCGACGGAACTTCGGTCACGCTCGCTGAGGGCGTGCCGATCTTCCAGGGCGTGTCTGACGTCAGCGCCTTTGGGACAGAGTGAGGTGTTTTCATAAGGGAGGATTT
>CAZCVU010000161.1:0-6373 GCA_964501745.1 uncultured Flavobacteriales bacterium
CGACGACTTCGTAGACAACCGTGTGCCCGGTGGAGACAAAAGGTTCGGAAGAGCTTGACCAATGAACCGGAATTAGACAACAAACCGCCACGGTCTGTGTTGGGTCCAGGCGGCCCGCCCGCCAGGAGCGGGCGACCAGGATTGGCTGGATACGCGGATGATCGCGGCCTTGATTGTCCTCAACCTGCCGGGCGGAAATCGGGTAGCAGATCTGGTACGGCTGGAGGCGGACGAGGCTATAAGGAGATATAGCGCGTGGTCGAGTTGGCGCTGCGTCGCGCAGCGAACGCCGCGAGATGAAGCGCCGGTTTCGACGCGGGCTCGCTGGCTTCGTTGTCGGCGTGGCAGGGGCGGTTCCACGATGGCGAGGAGGAGGCGAGGCGCCCGAACGGCACGGGGTAAATCCCCGGCGAACTAGGAGCCTGTCCGACCCTTCGGGAACGCCGCTTGGATCACGACCAATGCTTATCGTCGGCGCCATCGCGGCCCAGCGAGCACAGTCCGCGAACAAGTTCGGAAATTGGGGCTTCGCGTACCGAGGCATCGCGACCCGTCGGAAGCGCTGGTCGCGATCGTCGGAATGCGCATTCGTGTGGACAAATGGCTATCCAATGCCCATTGTCACGCACTGCGAGTGTCATGCACAGCGAGAAATTACGGGATGATATTTGCTCCATGAAATTGTGTTTATTGATCCGTTCATTGGACGTGGGTGGGACCCAGACTCAGGTTCGGGAACTTACTCGGGGTCTGGCGGATCGTGGTCATGATGTTTACGTCATTACATTCTATGACTGCGATGACCCCACAAATAGAGAACAGATTCGATATTTTTCTCTCGGCAAGCGTGGTCGCTATGACCTAATCGTACCCGGATGGCGTGTTGTTTCTCTGATTCGTAGCATTCGACCCGACGTTTTATACAGTTTCTTGCCGACCGCGAATATTTTGGGCGCCATGATTAAATACATTGTTCCAACAATTCGGGTGGCATGGGGGGTGCGCGCCGTCGATATGCGGCTCAAGGAATTCGATTGGCTATCGCATCTCTGCTATAAGATTCAACCGCGTCTTGCCTGGGGCGCGAATATCATAATCTGCAACTCGGAAGCCGCGCGCGACCATGCAGCACTTACCGGAATCCCTATTGAATTGCTGGAAATCGTTCATAACGGCTTCAATACGGAACATTTTTTTCCCGCAAAGTTGGAGGGAGCGGTGCTCCGGGCTGAATGGGGTGTGGGCGAGAACGAAACGCTTATCGGCCATGTCGGGAGACCGGATCCAATGAAGGACATCCCGACTTTCTTAAAGGCATCGGCGAAACTATCGGAACTAAGGCCGGACCTAAAATTCGTGTGCGTGGGCGGCGGCAACGAGACCGCACCGCCGATGCTTCCCACAAATTTTGTAGAAACTGAACTTAAACACCGCCTTCTCTGGATTAAAGAACGTCGCGATATGCGTGCCGTATACAACGCACTGGATTTGCTTGTTTCCACCTCTGTGACTGAATCACTTCCCAATTCCGTTGGCGAAGCAATGTCGTGTGGCGTGCCCTGTGTCGCGACCCGAGTCGGAGATTGTGCGGAACTCCTGGGTAAGACCGGCGTTATCGCAGCGCCGGAAGATCCAGCTGCAATTTCGGAAGCTGTCTTGTCGGTGCTCAATCTTTCAGACGATGAGCGACGTGAGTTGGGTCATGCCGCAAGAAACCGAATCAAGTCTCGATACGATAAAACGACCATGGTCGTCGCCACGGAGAAACTACTGTCGTCACTCGCGTGAACGGTTTAGGTAGCAGGCCCATGAATAATCTCAGTACCGATCCGCCCGTCCAGTTTCGGGTAATTTTGTTGAAGACACTCCAGCTTCTGCGCGCAGGAAAGGTTGCCTGGACGGTCTCGCGGATTTGGCGTGAGATCGCTGTTCCCGCGACACCAACAGGAAGCGTTCTCAACTTCGTTATTGTGGGCGCCTGCCGGATCGCCGATGCGCCGCGCCGGATGTTGTTTCGGCTTGTGGCACCTGCCTTCGCCTCGAACAACACTCTGGTCGCCTATTACGACCTGGCCGTGGAGCCCGTGAGTTTCGATTTCCTTTGGTTTCTCTCGGCGGCGGAAGTGATGCGGAAACGCCTCCGTCTCGATAACGTCCATGTGGCGATTGTTCCCGGAAATTTGGAAGGATTTCGAGAGGGATCGGAAGAGCTTGATGCGGTCCTGGACAAAGATTCCCGACTGTGGCGCGTGCGGTCCATACTCGGGGCCAGTGCGGAACTCTTGCCGTCTGTCTCCGGTCTCACGTTTTGCTCTAGCCGGCAACATGCAAGGCTGTTGCATTATGCCGCCCATCACGTTTACCCGGCAAGATATCGCGTGATGGCGCCGGTTGCCCATTCCCCAGTCGAAGTTGTCGACGCGGTTCGAGAAGGTATCGAAGTCGGCGCGCTGCGCGCGACACGTCAGTCAATATCCTACGTAAAGCAATGGCTCGACGCGCGGGCGGGCGGGCGGAAACCTGTTTCGATTACGCTTCGAGAATATGGCCTGACGCCGTCGCGCAACAGCAACATCGAGGCGTGGGCCGAATTCGCCTGCCGTATTGCAAAAGAGGGATTTTTTCCTGTCGTGGTTCGTGACACCGATGAATCGTTGAGATCTGATGACGATCGCTTCGACAGCGTGACGATATTTCGCGAGGCTCCGTGGAATGTGTCGCTGAGAGCAGCGCTATACGAGTTGTGTCACGTTAATCTTGGTATCAACTCTGGCACTATGTCGTTGTGTTGGCTCAATAACCGGACCCGCAGTGTCTCATTCAAGATGGTCACTCCGGGTGCCGCCGGGACGAGCGAAGCCGCCTTTCGTGTTCGCGGTTTCGAGCCTGGAGAAACACCCGATCTTTCCAATCCGTTTCAAAAATGGGTGTGGGAAGACGACACCTGCGAGGTCATCGAACGGGAATTTCGCACCATGTGTGATGCGCTTGGCACTGCTTGGGGTCACAACGTTGAATGAGACCAGGCCAAGAAAGTTTTCCGTCCCACCGGTGACGATCGGAATAGTAATCTCTTCCTTGGGGCCGGGCGGCGCGGAACGTGTTTGTTGCAAACTGGCCGGACAGTGGGTGGCACGCGGCCAGTCCGTAACGATTTATTCCTTCGAAGATGAATCCGCACGGCCGTTTTACGAACTCGAGCCCGGGGTAGCACTGAAGTCCCTCGGGCTGTTGCGCGATTCCACCACGATTGTTTCGGCCGTCAGAAGAAATTTGCATCGCATAGCGAAGTTGCGAAAAGTCCTGAGAAATGATTTGCCGGATTATGTTCTGGCGATCGGACCTGAGATCAGCGTGCTGACGATCCTCGCGAGTCGTGGATTGCCAGCACGAGTATATGCGCTCGAACGGGTGTATCCGGATTTGCACCAAACCAAACTCCTGTGGCGCGTTTTGCGACGCGCCGTTTACCCCGGCGCGGATACTCTGGTGGTGCAAACAAAAAGGATCGCTGACCGATTCGGGTATCTGCGCCGTGTCACCGTAATACCTAACCCCGTGATCCCGTTCGACGCCGCGGCGCGCACGGAGATTCGCCTTCGAGATCCGGCTATCATTGCCGTCGGGCGACTTGATCGGCAAAAACGCTACGACCTATTGATCGACGCGTTCGCCATGATTGCCGCAGGCTACCCCGATTGGAATCTTTATATTTTCGGTGAGGGACCGCTCCGACAGGAGCTCGCCCGGAGGATCAGGCAGCACGGGCTCAATGAACGCATCGCATTGGCTGGACTTGCTTCTCCGATGGATCCTTTGCTTCGGCAGGCGAAAATATTCGTCCTATGCTCCGACTACGAAGGATTTCCGAATACGCTATGCGAGGCAATGGCTTGCGGCGTTCCGGTCATCGCCACGGACTGCCGATCTGGTCCCCGTGAAATTATCCGCGACGGCGTAGACGGAATTCTTATTGAAAGGGGAAGCGCTCAATTACTTTCGGGAGCAATAAAAGATCTTATTGACGATCCGAATAAACGCAACTCGCTGGGCATCCGTGGACCCGAAGTGACCGAAAGGTTCAGCTTCGAAACTATAATTGGCTTATGGGACTCGGCTTTTTATGACTCTGTCCGCTGCCAAAATAATTTGGGATGAAATGCTTGATTGGGATAGGGGTAACAAGAGCAAAACCCCGGGCAGGAAAGTTTATTAGGGGGATTCACAAGGGCGTTTGATTCGGATTCATTCTGAGGGTGGATCATTAACCGCCGCAGATCGATTTATCCAGTCTCTCGCAAGGCGAGCTGGAGGGCTTGGTGTCGCAGCTTCTGGTCGAGGTCGCGGCGCTGAGCGAGACGGCGGCTGGCTTGCGCGATGAGATCGCGCGCCGCGTCTGGTGGCGCCGCTCAACGACCTCGGTATCGCTATCTTTAAGCGTCAAGTTGGGCGGCCTTTGACCGACCTCCAGGCGGGGTTCCTGTGCGAGCTGGGTGGTGTGTTGCGCGCCGGACTGGAGACGGCGCGGTGGATCACGGTCGACGACGCCGGCGCCCGCCACTAGGGGGTGAACGGGGTGTGCTCCGAGATCGGCAACGACCGCTTCACCTGGTTCGCCACGGCCCAATCGAAGAGCCGGCTGAACTTCCTGGACCTGCTGCGCGCCGGGCACGGCGACTACGTGGTCTCGGACGCCGCCCTTGCCTACATGCGCCGGCATAATACATAGCGTAATTCTGGCTGGTCACTCTCCCGGACCTATGATGCGGGGTCGCGCGGTGACGCGCCCCAATAGGCAAACCAAGGAGAGTGACCAGCCAGAATTACGCTATGTATAACCTGGCGGGATCGGACATCGCCAAGCTGGCGTGCCACCCGAGGCGGCGCTTTGCCGACGAGGTGGCGTGGGGGCTCATCTCAAACGGCGTGGCGCGGCGCGCGGGCTGACGGAGGCGGCGCGGATCGCCGCCGTAGACGCGCTGTGGGGCAGCATAACCGGCTACGGCCTGCTCGCGGGCGCGGTGATCATCAGCGACAGCGCCGGTCAATTCAACGTCAGCCGGCACGCGCTCCGATGCCGGGCGCGACCGCCGCGACGGATTCCTCGGATTGATCAAGACCTGCGACAAGCTCGGCATCGGCTTCCGGGCCTGCCTCGGCAGCCGTCTCAGGGCGCCCGACGCTCCCCTCATCCCGCCCGTGCCCGATCTCATTCGACAACGCGCCGCTACATGACCGCCCGGATGCAATCATCCCGCGATAACGCCCCGTAACGAGAGCCAGAGGACCGGTATGGCCTTAACCGGAACGCGTGTTATCATCCGCCGGTTTCATAGATTCGCATCTCCGGGAGAGGCCTTGAAACAGAAAACCGTAATAGTGACGGGCGGTTGCGGATTTATCGGCAACAATCTTGTTTTCAAACTCCTCGAGAACGAGCATTGCCGCGTCGTCAACATTGACCTTCTGACTTACTCAGCCGCCCCCAAGACGGTCGACAGACTGAAGGCGATGAACGGCCATCGCCTGGTCCACGGCTCGATCACGGACCGTGGATTGGTCACCGCTGTGATCGAAGATGAACGCCCTGCTGCCGTTCTGAACTTGGCCGCCGAAAGCCACGTCGACCGTTCCATCGACGACCCGGGTCCGTTCGTGCGATCGAACATGATAGGGGTCTATGAGCTGCTAGAGGCGTGTCGAGCCTTTTGGTCGCGCCTCGACGGGACGGAACGCGAGGCATTCCGTTTCGTCCAGATTTCGACCGATGAGGTCTTCGGTTCGGCGGGCGAACGGCCGCACCGCGAAGATGATCCACAACGGCCCAGCTCCCCCTACGCCGCCAGCAAGGCGGCTGGCGACAACCTGGTCAGGGCCTGGGGGGCGACCTACGGCCTGCCGTCAATCATCATCAATGCCACCAACACCTATGGACCGTATCAGTTTCCCGAGAAGCTCATCCCCCACATGACCTTGCGTGCCTTGAACGGTATGCCGCTCCCCGTTTACGGCGACGGCCGCCAACGGCGCGATTGGCTGCACGTGTCCGACCATGTCGACGGAATCCTGGCCGCGCTAGAAAATGGCCGCCCGGGTCAAAGCTACAACTTCGCCGCCGGTCGGGATGTGGAGAATTTGGAGATCATCATAACGCTGTGCCATCATCTTGACCGGTTGGCACCACGCCCGGACGGACAACCTCATGCGAACGCCATCGAACACGTTCAGGACCGGCCCGGCCATGATCAACGTTACGCGCTGGACCCCACTCTTGCCAGTTCCGAAATTGATTTCCAACCGAAGATTTCCCTGGATGAAGGACTGAAGAATACGCTCCTCTGGTATCTGGACAATCGGGAGTGGTGGGAAGACC
>CAZCVU010000162.1:0-6366 GCA_964501745.1 uncultured Flavobacteriales bacterium
GCAAGGGCGTGCGCAAGATGTCGCACTGCGCTTTGCACGACTCCAGAGGCGCTGGGGTCCGTGGGGGCTCGCCTGGTGGGAGGCCCTTCTTCGCGCGGCGGACCAACAAGCATCGCGGGACAATGACATACGTGAGGGCACCGAAAATGAGGGCGCCAACAGCGAGGGGATCGTCTGATGGTCGAAGCCACGATTCCGGTGGATCTCTGCAATCCGGGCCAAGTGTTTGCCTGTCTAGGCTTCCTCGAAGCGACCGACACGTTGCTTGGCGACGCCAAAGGCGGCTTCGATTGGAGGGATGAGGAGAATGTAAAGTTTTTCCTCAGCGCTCCCGGTGAGCGAAATCCTTTCGAGGTCGTCCTAGAATTTCTTGCCGAAACTGAGCCAAAAAAATGGGGACCAGTTGGCTACACCGATTCCCCTTCCAAGAAGGCAGCCAACGAAGAGGATGACCCTGAGGTCAAGGATCTGGGAGAAGTCGAAACGGAAACGACTGACCCTGCGACAGAATTGGTCAAAACGTTTCCTGCAGAAAAAGGCGATAGGATGGCCTTACCGATCCGCATCGGTGGCGGCAACCGTCCGACTGTTGAGTTCAGCCACTGGGCCGACGGGTCGAGCCGCGAGAGCTTCAAGCTTTATGCGGGCAATCGCTCGGCTGATAAGATCGCTCGCGCGATGATGAAAGGCGTGCGCAAAAAGCCTACCAAGAGCCAGAAGCGGAAGGACCAGCCGGGTGATCTAAAGGCGAAGGGCATCGAGCAGCTATGGGAGGAAGAGCGCACGAAACTCATCGACCGGCCATTTCACATCCTCACGCCGATGGGTGGCAGCTTTAATTTCGATCCACGTGGCGCCTGGACTGCGATAGACGCCGGGTATTCGCCGAATGAGCACAAGCATACTGTGGAGGCCTCGCCAGTCGTTGAAATCCTTGCGGCATGGGGCCTTGAGAATGCGCGACCCGAAGAATTCGACACCCGGCTGGTCCGTTATGCAGTTTGGGGGATGCTGCTTCCGCCGATCCTCGCACGAGCCGCTCTGACCGGCGCCATTCCTTCGCTGCCGACGAGGCATTTTTGTTTCCAACTCGACATGTCGGGAAAGAACAAAGTTGTCACTTTTGCCGAACTGGAGACCCAACCATGACCGAACCTCAGACTTTGACACATGACACCATCAACATGTGGGCCGACGACGAACAAGGCCCCGTAGCGCTTCATTTGAAGCAGAGGCTTCTACCAGTCGAGGGCGAAGGTGGTGCCATCTTTCCTCCGACCTATGCCGATATTGGTTACAACATCGACACGCTCTCGGACGGCACCAAGGTTGTCACCGTTGACAGCGTCGGTTCCCAGGCGAATCGGATTGAGCCTATCTTCAAGCGAGCACCCTATTCAGACCTCGTGCCGCAAATCGACATCGCCTATGGCAATGAAAAGAAGATCACGATTTTTGACGTGGGACACCGGCTCGGAGACGCAATCATTCGGTCGGTCAACCCAGGGAAGGGCGACGGCTTTGATCTCAAGCAAGCCGCTCAAGACGCATTTAGTTCGTTTCTCGATAGGGGCGATGCGTCTCCGATCGCTAAGCTGGCTCCAACTTCGCTGGTATTTGGGGTTTGGGATTCTCGAGATACCCAGGCCAAACTTCCGCGCATCGTGCAATCGATGATCCGCGCCTGGGATGTCGACGTTTTGACGCGTTCGGCACAATACAATCCGGCACTCGATTACGCGGCACTGGAAGTCTTTTCGGAAGAGGACAAGCAGAAAGCCGAGGGCAAAGCGGAAAGCCCGCTCGCGCAGCGTGGTTTCGTTCACGTCCCGGCGACTGGCGGGCATGGCGGCGTGATTGCACGCGGGGCGATCGAGCGTGATGTCACGGTGAACTTGGTGGCGTTGCGGCGGTTGGAAGGGGACAACGGAGAGGCACTGCGCCGCTATATACTGGGCCTTTCCCTAATTGCCGCCATGGAACCTCTGGATGCGTTCTTGCGGCAAGGATGCCTCCTTATTCCTGATACAACCAACCCGCCGCAATGGACCTTAATTGAGCGTAACGGTGAGCGATTGGGCATTGCATTCCCCGAAAACTTGGCCTTTACCTACGCCGAGACCGCAGCCAATAATTTCGGTGTTGGCGAAGACAGGCGTGTCAATTTCGATAAGACGTACGCGAAGAAGGACGTCCAAAAGGCCGACAAAAAGGCCAAGGCATCCTGAGGTGGGTCATGCCCCAAGCGCTTCTTCTCTCAGTTCGCTTCCATGACGGGCTCTATCACGGCGCCGGCAGCTGGCCGCCCTCACCGGCGCGCCTTTTCCAGGCCTTGGTTGCCGGGACTGCCAGAGGTGAGAGTTTGTCGGCTCAGGACCGAGCGGCGCTTGCTTGGCTGGAGACCCTTGAAGCGCCCGTGATCGCCGCGCCAACCATTCGCGAGGGGCAAGGCTTCACGAACTACGTGCCAAACAATGACCTCGACGCCGTCGGCGGCGATCCGAGACGCGTCAGCGAAATTCGAGCTGGCAAGATCATCCGCCGGCAGATCTTCGATGCGTCGATCCCGCTCTGCTATGTCTGGACATTTGATGGCGGTAAAGATGATGATTATCAGGCACAGACCATCCGCACGATAGCGGAACGGCTCTATCAACTCGGCCGGGGAGTCGACATGGCCTGGGCCGTCGGCGAGATCCTGACGCCAGAAGAGCTGGACGTGCGGCTCGCCTCGCACCCCGGGCCGACCCATCGCCCATCCGTTGGTGGAGGGGGAACGTCACTCGCTTGCCCGCAGCGCGGATCGCTCGAAAGTCTCATTCGACGCCATGAAGCTGCGCGCACCAAGTTCAAGACCCTCTATGCGCTTGCACCGACGAAGAAGGAACCGGGACGTACGAAGCCGGTTGGGCAGCTCTTTTCGCAGGTTCCAAGGCCGCAGTTTGCGACAATCGCTTACGATAGTCCGGCACACCGATACCTGTTCGATTTGCGCGAGCCCGCACCCGAGTCTCCCTTCGCTCCGTGGCCGCAGACGAGCACAGTTGCACTTGTTCAGAACTTGCGCGACGCAGCCGCCGCACGGCTGAGCAAAGCACTACCGAAAAATGAGGCGTTGATCGACCGCATCATTGTCGGCCGGCGCGCGACGGAAGTGGACAAGCCCGCGCGCGTGCGGATCATCCCGCTCCCATCGATTGGCCACGCACACTCCGATCGTGCGATTCGCCGCGTGCTGGTCGAGGTTCCGCCAAACTGCCCGATCTCTGCGGACGATATCGCCTGGGGCTTCTCTGGCCTCGATCTGGGTATTAATTACCAAAATGGCGAGGTCCTGCACGAGGACCAGCCTCTTCTGATGCCCGCCGACAACCGGGAGATGCTTGATCATTACGGCATCGACGAGCCGACGGCGGCACGTCTTTGGCGCACCGTCACGCCGTCGGCGTTGCCGCAATCGGCGGCTCGCCGCCGCATCGATCCTTCACGTATTCACGAACCCGCCGAGAAAAAGGGCGTTACGAAGCGTCTGCACGAGGAAGAACGGGCTACCAGCGCGGTAGTCCAAGCCTTGCGACACGCCGGCGCTAAGGCTACGGCAGAATCGATCCGCGTGCAGCGGGAACCTTTTGCAGCGAAGGGCGCGCGCGCAGAAGCGTTCGCACCGGGAACGCGTTTCGCCAAAGCGCGCCTTTGGCATGCCGAGATCGCCTTCGCCGAGCCCGCGCACGGCCCGCTCGTCATCGGTGACGGGCGTTATCTGGGTCTCGGTCTGATGGCGCCGGTCAAGGATGCTTGGCGCGACGCGTTAGTCTTTTGTCTGCTGCCGAGGAAACGGATCGCAATCGCTGATAGCACGGCATTGTTGCACGCGGTTCGGCGCGCGCTGATGGCGCTGTCGCGGAACAGCAGGGGCGCCGTGCCCCGTCTTTTTTCGGGGCATGAACCTGATGGGACACCTGCAGGCCCGGGCGGGCACGAGCACGTCTTCCTCGCCGCGGATGATGCCAACGCCGACGGATGCATTGAACGGCTGATCGTCGCGGCGCCCTGGGTATGCGACCGTTCGGGGGACCCACCGTGCCCCAGTGATCGCGCCCTGTTCGATCATGTCGTATCGTCACTTAGAGAAGTGCGGGCAGGCAAGCTCGGCGTCATTGCCCTCGCCCTCCCACTCACTTTGACGGCCGGCGACCCGCTCTTCGGTCCTGCGCTGACGTGGGAAACCCGCACCCTTTACCGTCCGACACGTCATGCCGGACGGGGCAAGGACACTGCCACTGCCGTCGTGCGTGATCTGATCGTTGAATGCGAGCGCCGGGGTCTGGCTAGACCTGAAGTCGATCTGCTTCAGTTTAACGGCGGTCCGAACGGCGGCAGCTTGGCTGCCCACGTGCGCCTTCGCTTCGCTGTGGCCGTCAAGGGACCAATCATGCTCGGTCGCGACAGCCATATCGGTGGCGGACTGTTTATAGCCGCAGACGGGGGCAAGCGTGGCGGCTGACAGGCAATTCGAACTTCATCTTCCCGCTCCCCGGGTAACCGGAGAGACGCCGCTCGTCCCGGCGCGGATGGTGAACGAATTCGTTTATTGCCCGCGCCTGGCCTACCTCATGTGGACTCAAGCCGAATGGTTGGAGACCGGCGACACGGTTGAAGGGCGGCGCGCTCATGCCCGCGTCGATCGTCCGAACGCGCCGATGCCGGCGCCGGAGACCCTGGAAGAGGCCGAACCCAAGATCGTCAGCCGTTCTCTCACACTATCCTCGGAGACGCTCGGCGTGATCGCCAAGATCGACGTAGCCGAAACGGAGGACGGCATCGTTACGCCCATCGACTACAAGCGGGGCAAACGACCACATGTCGGACAGGGCGCCTACGAGCCCGAGCGCGTCCAAGTCTGCCTACAGGCCCTATTGCTTGAGGAGTACGGCTACCGCGTCGCGGAAGGCGTAATCTACTATGCCGAGAGCCGCGAGCGCGTGCGCATCGTCCTTGACGACGCCCTGCGAGCCGCCGCCCGTGACGCCGTCAGCGAGCTGCGTTTGATCGTCTCCCAGGGTCGCATTCCGCCGCCTCTGAAAGACAGTCCCAAGTGTCCCCGCTGTGCCTTGGTTTCGATTTGCCTGCCCGACGAGGTGATCGCGCTGAACGGCTCGGCCTTGGCGCCCCGCGGCATCGCCGTCGCCGCCGACGAGGCGCTGCCTCTGGTCGTCCAGTCTCAGCGGGCGCGCATCAACAAAGAGGGCGACACCCTAAAAATCGACGATGAGGAGCAGGGAGAAACCAAGGTCCGCCTGATCGATATCTCGGATGTCGCGTTGTTCGGCAACGTCGCGATCACAGCTCCCGCGATGACCGCGCTGCTCGAACGCGAAATACCGATCACCTACCACAGCCACGGTGGATGGTTCCGGGGCATCGCCCATGGACTTGGTCGTCGCAACGTGGAAGTCCGGACTGCGCAGTATCGGACCAGCTTCGACGATACCGCTTGCCTGCGTTTCGCGCGTGATTTGGTCGCCGCGAAAATCGTCAATCAGCGGACCATCCTGCGGCGAAACTGGCGCGGCAACAAAGCGGCCCGCAAGGCGACGCTCGATCGGTTGGCGGCAGCGCGCAAGGCCGCCGGAGGCGCGGCTACCATGCCCGAGCTTCTAGGGCTCGAGGGCGACGCCGCAGCGACCTATTTCCGGGCCTTCGCTGGCCTCCTCGCGGCGCCCCAATCGGGGGGAACCGACGACGACACCGGAGACTTGCATCTGTTCCGCTTCGAGGCCAGAAATCGCCGACCGCCGACCGATCCCATCAACGCCATGCTGTCGCTCGCCTACGCCATGCTGACGCGCCACTTCACCGTCGCGCTGGCGTCTGTCGGGCTCGATCCCTATCGAGGTTTCTACCACGCTCTGCGTTATGGCCGGCCGGCTCTAGCCCTCGATATGATGGAGCCGTTCCGCCCGATCATCGCCGATTCCGTTGTCCTGTCGGTGGTCAATACCGGGGAGATTTCGCCGCGCGATTTCATTGTAGGCGCGACGGGGACCGCGTTGACCGCCGCTGGCCGACGCCGCTTCATCAATGCATTCGAGCGGCGTCTGTCGCAGGAGACGACCCATCCTGTTTTCGGTTACCGTCTGAGCATGCGTCGGCTGGTCTTGGTGCAGGCACGGCTCCTGACCCGATATCTCCTGGGAGAACTGCCGAGTTACCCCTACTATCTTCCACGATGAGGAGCCCGCATCGATGAACGACGAACGGATGTACATCGTTACATACGATATCGCCAATGACCGGCGGTGGCGTCGCGTGTTCAAGACCATGCACGGTTTTGGTGATTGGCTTCAGCTCTCGGTCTTTCAATGT
>CAZCVU010000163.1:0-6329 GCA_964501745.1 uncultured Flavobacteriales bacterium
GCCGTTGCAGATAGTCAAGCAACAGATAGGACTGGCTCGCCTGATTCTGTTGGCGCATTTTTTCCTCAGCCTGGCGAACAACGGAATGGAGGCCAATAGTATCGATTGCGCCCCAGGCCCGCAAAACGAAAAAGACCAGCGTTTATGCGATGCGGAGGAGTCACGAATCTGGCAATTTGCGCTACCGGCACATTACCTATCTATTTGTGAATCCACCATTTTTTCTCGTTGATTGAGTAGATTGGCTTGTAGTGTCGAATGCGGCTGGCGCTGACCACCTGTTTGATCTGATTGTCCAAAACCAGTGCTTTCCCATCAAGATAGACGACCAGCACGGCGTGCGGCACCTTCAGGTTCAGGTCCTGCAGGATGACGATGCGCATCTGATCTTTGTCGAATCCGAGATGCGCCAGCGAAATATACTTCGTGATGGCATAGTCTTCGCAGTCGCCGCTCTTGTTGAAAAACTGCACGGGCGTCGCCCAGTAGTCCTTCTTTCGGTACACTCTTGGGTCGACCTTGTAGAGCCACTTATTGACGTATGTGTTGACCTTTTCCAGTTGCTGGCTCGGCTGATCCTTGGCGATTTGTTTGAGATATATGCGCCAGCGCGCGATGTGGCATTTCTCAACCGCCGATGGTCTGCATTTATTGAGCTCCGACGGCGCTTCTTTAAGATAGCGGTCAAGCGCCGCGCCCCATTTGGTGAATTTTCCGAGTTTTGTTGACGACTTCTCGGACGTGCCGAACAGCTTGACCTTCGCCGAAGTGGCGGCAAGCGCCGGAGCGGTCGTCGAAACTACGATCAAGGCGGCAAGCAATGTTGCGGCCCTCCAACCGGCATTTCTCGGCAACGTAAGGCGACCATTCCTGTTCGTCATCTGGGTTACCGCCGCTCGTTGGTCGGCGCGCAGTGTTGTTTCAACTGACGCCACAAGCAGAATATAATGAAGCTTGATAGATAATTCATCGCCGATTGCCAAAATTTCTCTGTTGTTCACAGGCAATTGAGCCGGTGAAGATTATCGAAGCGATGGGTTTGGGGGACATTCCGTGAGCGAATCTACAGAGTCTGGTGGCTTTTCACGCTTTGGCGTCTCGTTGAAAATGATACTGACCGGCTCGGCGCTTGTTATCGCCGCGGTCGTCGGGACCTTTTTGGTGCTGCAATTCGCCGCCTCAGAACGCGAACGTGAACTCCGGCAGTGGCAGGTTAGGCTTGGAATCGTAGCCGACAGCCGGCTCGCGGATGTCGAGGGTTGGCTCGGCGAGCAGTTGGACGAGCTTACCGCTTTGGCCGAAAACGCTTCGCTGCAGCTCTACATGACGATTCTCGATGAAGACGATGACAGCTCTGGTGATGACGCGGAGGCCTCCTTCCTTGGCAATCTACTGACGGCCGTCTCCGAGCGTGCGGGATTTGCTCCGCGGTTCGAACAAGCCGAGGTTTCGGCCAATGTGGCGCGAGTCGGGGTTGCTGGTATCGCTCTGGTCGACCGCGTCGGTGAGGTCGTGGTTGCGAGTCCGGAGATGCCGCCGGTCGCCGGCATCCTAGGATCCTTCGTTGAAGATACGCCGAAAGGCGAACGCGCCATATCCGATATCTATCTGGGCTCCGGCGGCAAACCCACGATGTCGTTCGTGGTTCCAGTGTTTGCCGTTCAGGGCGACGAAAGCGCCGCCTCTCAGATCGGCGTGGTCGTCGGTGTTAAGGAAATCTCCGCGGAGCTCTATCCGCTTCTCAAGCAGCCCGGCAACACGGATGCGACGTCCGAGGCTTTGCTGGTGAGGCGGGCTGGTGCGGCGATTGAGTATGCGTCGCCCTTGGCGGATGGCACGGAGGCGCTGAAGCGCAAGCTCTCGGTGGATACGCCGGAACTTGCGGCGATGTTTGCGATCGACACGCCGGGCGGCTTCGGGACGTTCCGCGACTACCGTGACGAGGAGGTGCTCGTTGCCTCGCGGGCAATTGCAGCCGTGCCGTGGACGCTTCTTTACAAGATCGACACAACCGAAGCGCTTGCCGAGTCCGAGCGGCGGCTAACCCAGATGATGGTGGCCTTCTTCCTCATCATCGGGCTTGTCCTGGCAGGCATGATAGCGCTTTGGTTTTTCGGCACCTCGACCCGCGCCAGGGAGGCGGCGGAAAAGTTTGAACAGCTTGCCAACAGGTTTCAGGGTCAGCGCAATTTCATGCATCTCGTAACCGACAGCCAGCCGAACGCTATCATCATTCTCGACGACCAGGCGCGCTACAGATGGTTTAACCAGGTGGCGCTGGACATGAGCGGCCTTGAGCGGGCCGACCTCTTCAACAAGACCGTTACCGCCGTCCTCGGTCCGGTGGAAGGCAAGAAAGTAGATGGCTGGGTCAAGGAGTGCCTTGAAAGCGCTGAGCCGATGAGTGTCACCCATGAGATGGAAGTGCCTGAAAAAGGCAGCGTTATCTATCGATCGGATCTCATTCCGCTCGAGGCACGCGAGGAAATGCCGCCGGGCGTCTTGATGGTCAGTCAGGATATTTCCGAGACCATCAAAGAGCGCCAGCAGCGGGAAAGGATCATGCGGCAACTCGTCAGCACGCTGGTCAGCGTGGTCGATCGGCGCGATCCCTATTCCGCCAACCACTCGATCCATGTTGGCCAGGTCGCTCATGCGGTCGCGCAGGAAATGGGGCTGGAGGACTCGCTGGTTGAAGCGGTCGAGATTGCGGGCAATCTGATGAATCTCGGCAAGATTTCGGTCCCGGAAGATGTGCTCACAAAAACGGAGCGCTTAACCGAGGAGGAGGTCGCTCTGATTCGCGATAGCGTCTTGACGAGCGCCGATCTGATCAAAAGCATCGAATTTGATGGACCGGTTGAGGAGACACTTCGCCAGCTGCTTGAGAATTTCGATGGCAGCGGCGTGCCAAACGGGCTCAAAGGCGATGACATCACGATAACCGCGCGGGTTGTCGCGGCTGCCAACGCCTTTGTCGGCATGGTCAGCGCGCGCTCGTGGCGGCCCGGCATGGAGATCGACGATGCGGTCAACACGTTGATGCAGGAAACAGGCAAGAAGTTTGATCGGCGCGCTATTTCGGCGCTCGCCAACTATATCGATAATCGAGCCGGCCGCGAGGAGTGGCGGTCGTTCGGTGAGGCGCCGACAGAGTGAGGTCCGGGGAAGGCCAGTGGGTGACGCTGCGCATAGCATAGGGCAAGGACGTCCGGCGCCGTCGTCGCCGCCGGATACCCGAATTTACGCGATCGGCGATATTCATGGTCATTTGTCGTTGCTGGAGCAAATCCATGAAATGATCCTCGAGGATGCAGCGCGCATGCCGGAATCGAGGAACGTCGTTGTCTATCTGGGAGACTATGTCGATCGCGGGCCCGATTCGGCCGGCGTCGTCGAACGTCTCCTCGCAGAACCGTTACGCAACTTCGAAAGCATCTATCTGAAGGGCAATCACGAGGACCTGCTTCTTCAGTTTCTCGCCGATGTTTCCGTTGCTCCGGCTTGGATTCCCATTGGCGGCTCAGATACTCTTGAAAGCTATGGCGTCGCGGCGCGTAGCTTTGTGCACGAACCGTCCGAGCTTGCTGAGCTACAGAAGTGCTTCCAGCAGAACTTGCCGCCGCGGCATCTCGCCTTCTTTGAAGGCTTGTCGCAATCGCATATCGAAGGGGACTATGCCTTTGTCCACGCCGGCGTTTGGCCGGGCGTGCCGCTGGCACAGCAGCGACCGCGAGACCTGATGTGGATCAGGGACGAGTTCCTCTACAGCGGTGAAGATCATGGCTACGTTGTCGTCCACGGCCACACGCCCTCGGAATATCCGGAATATCAGCGCAACCGCATAAACATAGATACCGGCGCCTTCTATACGGGACGCCTCACGGCATTGGTGCTTCACGGTGAAAGCGTGGCATTCTTGAATACCTGAGCGTTTTGCTGCATCGATTTTTGCAGCCGCCTCTAGCGCTTACAGTATTGCTGACGGTTTAAAGAACAGACAACACAGAGTGTGATCCTATGAGCGACGCCTCCGAACTCTCCACACTGATCGAACAGCTCGTCAACGGCCGGGTGTTGTGCGTCGGCGATGTGATGCTGGATCGCTACGTCGAAGGCAGCGTGGATCGGATTTCGCCGGAGGGACCAATCCCGGTGTTGGCGGTGGAGCGCGAGACAGCAATGCCGGGAGGCGCAGGTAACGTCGTGCGCAATCTCTGCTCGCTTGGTGCATCGGTCGAATTGGTGGCAGCGGTTGGTGATGACGTGGTCGGCGATGAGATTGCAGCAATGTTGCAGAAAGAGGAGCTTGCGCAGGCGCGCCTAGTTCGTATTGTCGGGCGAAAGACTTCCGTCAAGACCCGCTATCTGGCGGGCGGTCAGCAATTGTTGCGAGCGGACCACGAAAGTAGCGACCCTCTGAGCGCTGACGATTGCGAGGCTGTTATTGCGGCGGCAAATTCGGCGGTCAAAAGATGCAACACGATGATACTCTCCGATTACGGCAAGGGTGTGTTGACGGATGAAGTGCTCGGCCGCCTCATTGCATTGGGCAGAGACGCCGGAATCGCAATAATTGTCGACCCAAAAGGTGGTGATTACGGCCGTTATCGCGGCGCTACGATTCTGACTCCGAACCGCCAAGAACTCGCCGCGGCCACCGGACAACCAACCGACGGTGACGAAGCAGTCATATCCGCCTGTGAGACCTTAATCTCGCGCTGCGGCGTCGGCGGTATATTGGCGACGCGTGGAGAGGATGGTGCTTCCCTCGTTCATGACGGCACGATCGTCCGCTTGTTGGCGCAACGGCCCCGCGAGGTATTCGACGTATCGGGTGCTGGCGACACCGTTGTTGCAGCCCTTGCTGCGGGCGTCTCCGCGGGCGCGCCAATCGCCACTGCCGCAGAGCTGGCGAATACGGCTGCGGGTGTCGTCGTCGGCAAGGTCGGCACCGCCGTTGCACGGCCCTCGGAGCTGCTCGCAGCGCTTCACGAGCAAGAGTTCATGAGTGGCGAAGCCAAGGTCGTGACGTTGGGATTGGCCTCGGATCGAGTCGCTGCATGGCGCCGCCAAGATCTCAAGGTCGGTTTTACCAACGGCTGTTTTGACTTGCTGCATCCCGGGCATATTTCTCTCCTGAAGCAGGCGCGTGCGGCCTGCGATCGACTGGTCGTCGCACTCAACGGCGACGATTCGGTGACGCGACTAAAGGGTGCGGACCGCCCGATACAGACTGAGACAAGTCGCGCCGCCGTGCTCGCTTCGCTGGCCGTGGTCGATCTCGTAATTGTCTTTGCCGAGGATACGCCGCTTACCTTGATCGAAGACCTGCAACCCGACGTTCTAATAAAGGGTGCAGACTATGCGGTTGACGATGTGGTCGGTGCATCAGAGGTGAAATCCTGGGGGGGCACCGTCCTGTTGGCCGAGCTGGCTGACGGTTACAGCACTTCCAATGTCATCGGCAAGCTGGCGCCCTAAATCTGCCGTGGGTTTTCGGTCGTTCGCCGGGCTGCCGTGTTGCCTCGTGGACCTAGCGGCTGGAGAGGGCCGGATCCGTAAACTGCGTAAGCCTCGAACCCGCTTTGCGCGCAAACCTTAAGGTCAGCGCCTTGCGGCGCGCGGCGTTCATCGTACCGGGCGTTGCCTCCCGTATGATTACCGCGGTATAGGCGTCCGCAATCATCAGACCATGGTCCGGCGGCAGGATTTCGACCGGAAAGTCCTCCGGCACGGCAAAATAGTAGTGATCGCAAAATGGCAGATATTCCTGCCACTTGCCATCCGAGTGGAAATCCGCCGCCGAGGTTTTGATCTCGACAATCGTGAAGAGTCCCTTCCGGTCGAGGGCGATGACATCGACCCTGCGTGCGCTCTTGAGCGTGAACTCCGACAGGCAGGCGCAGCCCAACTGTGTCATCGCGCGGGTAACGCCGCGCGCCAGCTTGACGCTCAGCCGGCTCTCCAACTCTCCATCGGCCTCCTTCGTCGGGCCGATTTTCGCTTCGCTTGACATCGCCGCACTCTAGCACGAACAAAACGAGCACAGAAGATTCTGGCCGCCATTGATGAAACAGCATGAGGTTGCCGTGGCACGAAGGCGCAATTAGAACCAAACAGAACTTTCTGCTGCAACCCACTGGCAGCCGGTGGCTTGCAAACAAACGATTGCGGCGCACGCAATTGGGCTTTTTAATCGGAACCGAGGCCGAATCGTGGTCCGGGGACAAATGAAAAAGATCGTTGACTGGCGTGAGCTGAAAATCCTGGTGCTCGATGTCGATGTGGCTCGGGCACGGAATACGCGCGAGATTCTCCGCGACTAC
>CAZCVU010000164.1:0-6322 GCA_964501745.1 uncultured Flavobacteriales bacterium
AGAGCGGTCCCGTCCGTTAATCCGGGCATCGCTGAAAAGAAAATTACCTGAATGATCGCAACAACCATAAATACTAGGCGCGGACCAAAGCGGTCGAGCATGCTGCCGACCACAAGCTGAGCGATCGAAGCCACTGCGAATACGATGAAAGCTAGTGAACCGATCACGGTTGCCACATCTCCTTGGCCAGAGCCAGCGATGCTATCGGTCCAGTTGGACAGCTCCGTTGCAAGGCCTTGAAGACGTTCGTCGAAGATTTTCGGCAGCGCAAATGTCGTCGCTTGGAAGATAACCGAGGAGACGGCAGTTGTTAGAAACACGATCGCCGAGACCCGTATCAACAAGGCGCGGTAAGACGATGACGCCTTCACGTCATCCTCCCCTGCCGCTGCCTTCGTCACCTCTCGCTCGTCATGAATACTCTGCCAACGCAGCGTCATGTATGCGAGCCCCATGGCGATGGAAAAGAAGCCTGGAAGGACGAACGCCATGTGCCAACCGCCATGGTCAATCATGTATCCGGTGATCAGCGCCGCGCAGGCGACCCCAAGATTGCCCCAGACACCATTCGCGGCAATCCGCATGCCCGTGTTGCGCCATTTCATGGTGACGATGGCGAGACCAACCGGGTGGTAGATCGCCGCAAACATGCCAATCACAAACAGACCGGTGCCGATCTGCAAGGGCGTTGTGGCAAAACCGGTGGCGATGGAAGTGAAGCCAATGCCGATGAAGAACACACACATCATGCCGTCGCGGCTCCATTTGTCAGCCAGCCAACCTGCTGGAAGTGAGAAGACACCGAACGCGAAGAACCCCGGTGTTGCATATGCCAAAAGTTCGGCGTAGCCGATCCCCCATTCCCGGTACAGTGCCAACGCTGCGACCGTCGCGAAAATCAATGTGAACAAATGGTCAAGGAAATGACCGATGTTTAGCAGCAGGAAATGCGATCGATCTCGATCCATGAATATGACGTCCTCTACTCCGTCGCGCGCATCTTCGAACTCACGTAAAGCGCACGCAAAGCCATCTGGTGCAATCTACGTTTGGCGGTATTGCGATGTCCTACCAAGTTTTATCGAAATTACGCCAAAACACCCTCGTGTTTGACGGCGTGGATAACATGGCTACCGAAGCGCCAGCGCGTTCTCGTCGGTCTTTGGAAAATGGATGGGAGTACCTCCGTCCAAAGTTTCGATCAAACGGTGGATCTCGCTATAGAAATGTTTCTGGCGAATGTCCGAATCTGACTATAAACGGAGTTCGAGGCCCTGACTGGAAACAGCTAGAATCCGGCACCTATTCTCAGCTCCTCGATCCTCCGCCGTCATCCTTAGGCGCTTCCGGCATTTTGAACGGGCGGGCGCTTTCGAAGGCGCGCGCCGCGCGCAGGACCAGCGCATCTTCAAACATCGGACCGACGATCTGCAGCCCGACCGGCAGGCCGTCGGAGGTGAAGCCGCACGGCACCGAACAGGCCGGCTGCTGCGTCAGGTTGAAGGGATATGTAAACGGTGTCCAATCGGCCCAGCGGGCATAACTGTCCTTGCTCGGGTAATCCAGGCCTGCGTCGAAGGCCGGAATCGGCAGTGTCGGCATGACAAGCAGGTCATAGGTCTCGTGAAACCGCTTCATGTGTTGACCGAGTGTGACGCGGTCGGCCGTTGCTTGCAGGTAGTCCGCCAGCTTTGTCTCGGCACCCAATTCAACCACATGCCGCAGACCGGGATCGACGAGTTCAAGCTGCTCGTCGCTGAAGTTCGCCAACATGCGTGCGGCACCGCTGTACCAGAAGGTAAGGAATGTCGAGCGCGGGCTCTCGAATCCCGGGTCCAACTCCTCGACCACGGCGCCGAGCTCGCTCAGGCTGCTTACCGCCTCGCGTACCGGCCCCTCGACCGCCGGATCGACGTCGGCAAAACCGAGCGTCAGGCTGAAGGCAATGCGCAACCCGGCGATCCCTTCCTCGAGCCCGACACGGTAATCGCGGCCATCGTAGGGCAGGGCGGTCCAGTCGCGCGCATCGGGTAGCGACAGCACGTTCAACATCAAGGCGGCGTCGCCGACCGTGCGGGTCATCGGGCCGACATGGCTCAAGTTCGGGAACGCACTCGGCGGATAGGCGGGCACGCGCCCGAAACTTGGCTTATGGCCGAAGATGCCGGTAAATCCGGCAGGGATGCGGACCGATCCACCGCCATCGGTACCGACGTGGAGCGCTCCCATGCCCAGCGCCGCCGCGACCGCTGCACCGCCGCTGCTGCCGCCAGGCGTGCGTTCGGTATTCCAGGGATTGCGGGTGATGCCGCTCAATGGACTGTCGGTCACGCCCTTCCAGCCATATTCGGGCGTCGTCGTCTTGCCGAGGATGACAGCGCCATGCTCACGCAGCCTCGCGGTCGCCGGTGCGTCCTCATCCCAGGCCTGGGCCTCATCTGTCGTCCGGCTGCCGCGCAGGGTCGGCCAACCACGGGCCAGGACGAGGTCTTTTATGGTCGTCGGAACACCGTCGACGAGACCGAGCGCTTCGCCCTGCAGCCAACGTTTCTCGGAAGCTCTTGCCGCCGCCATCGCCGACTCCGCGTCAACCAGCCGAAATGCATTGACGGCGTCGTTTTGGCTGTCGATGCGTTGCAGCGCTGCCTCCACCGCCTCGACCGGCGACAGCTGCCTGCGCCGATACTGGCTGATGAGTTCGGTTGCCGACAGCATGGCAAGATCTTGGGGTGGTCGTGGCATGTGATATCTCGTTGCAGGCGGACTGGTGTGTCGGGCGACGCTCGCCCTAATTCGTTGCTTCCAGTAGGTAGGCCAGGAGATTTTCCCGATCCTGCTGCTGCTTGATCCCGGCAAATGTCATGTTGGACCGCGCCTTCGGGTCGCCAAGAAAGTCTCGAAGGAACTGATTCGGACTGGCTATGTATTGCAAAAACTCGCTCTCGTTCCAAATCAAACCCCTGGCACCGGCGGCCTTCATGGATTTCGAGTAGCGTTTGTAGCCAAGAGCTGTTGCGGCGCGGCGACCGAACAGACCAGACAGCCCGGGTCCGATCTTGTGTCTGTCGGCGGTGAGGTTGTGGCAGGCCGCGCACTTCTTGAAAAATCTCTTTCCGGCTGCGGCGTCGGCCGCCCGGGCTGGTGTCGCTGACCCGACAAGACTCACGGCAAGCGCAACGGCGAGCAGCGGCGTCGCGCGCGCCCTCATGAGCGCATCGATTGGATGATTTCGAACCCGCTCCCGGGTGAGATAACGCCGACGACGGGGCATGGAGTTCGTTGCGCAGGAGTTTCACAGGCGTTGGGCGCACGCGCGGCATCGGGCGCTCTGCTTGTACACACAGTCATCGCATTGCGTTATTCGAATTTGGGTTGCCAGCTCTTGACGAGGTCCAGCGCCTCCGCAATTGCGCTCTCATCCATGTTTTGCGTCAACGCGTCACGATTGATTTCGGCAAGCTTGTGCCCACTGCCGGCGGCGAGGGTCAGCCACATCAGCGCCTGAATTTCGTCACTCTCAATGCCCTCACCACGCGCATAGCGCACACCGATATGGTTCTGTGCCTTGGCATATCCCTGGCGTGCCGCGCGCAAGAACCACTGCGCAGCGGCTTCCTTGTCAGCAGGCCCGGCGATGCCGTCGCGGACGATCTTTCCCATATTGTACTGCGCCCGCAGGTTACCCTTTTCGGCAGCCCGAAGGATCCAATCGCGGGCCTTCTGCTCATCTTGCGGGAGTCCATGGCCGTGTAAATAGATCTTGCCATATGCGTATTGCGAGCGCGCCAGGCCCTTCTTGGCGGCTTGTTCAATCAGCTCGATAGCCAGCGCATGATTGGCATCCGAATTTGCACTGAACAGGTAGGACATGGCGAGGTTATGCATCGCATTTACGTCGCCCTGCGCCGCCGCCTTGTGCCACCAGTCGACCGCCTTCTTTCTGTCCGGCACGAGACCGCGGCCCTCGTCATACATCACACCGAGGTTGAATTGCGCCTTTGCGTTGCCGGCATCGGCGAGGGGACGCCAGTGCTCCAAGGCAAGCGCAAAGTCCCCGCGCTGATAGGCTTGATAGCCCGTCTCAAAGTTCGCCGCGGTGGCAGCGCTCATGGCCACCAGAGATAGGGCAAGCATCATCAACGAGAACAATCCCGCTCGCCGTTTGTGTCCCCGCAATGCGCCCCTCAACATTGCACACCTCCACGCTATGGTCGTTTGCCCGTCACCCTGCCTTTGCCGGAAACTTGGAAACCCGCGCGCGCAGCGTCTCGATCAATCCGTCAACACCATGACGCCTGACAACTGCCGCAAACTCTTGCCGTTGAGTCACCACCATGCTCACGCCTTCGACGACGACGTCGACGATCTTGTATGCCCCATCGATGTGGCGTACGCGCCAGTCGCACCTGACCGACTCTCCCCCTTTGGGCTGATCGATAAGGGTGCGTATGTAGCGATCAGTCGTGCCAGCCTCGACGACGTTGACGACCGTGAAAGTCTGACCCGAATATCCACCAAGCCGCACGGAGTAGGTCTTCAACACCCATTGTTTGAAGAGTTGCTGGTAGTCTTCCTGCTGCTCCACGGACATCTTGCGCCAATGGCTGCCGACCACGAACCGGCCGATGCGATCTAACGCAAACCCGTCATACAGCAATGTCTGAAATTCGGACTCCCGCGCTTCGAGCGATCCGCCGTCGTCGCTCAGCACTGCTATCGCCTTGTCGGCAAGACCCTGGATGAACTGCACCGCCTCTTCGTCGGTGGAGTCCGCAACCGCGGGGCCGGATGCACTCGCAATCAGTACCGACGCGAAAAGCGCGTAGAGCGCGACGCGAAACGGCGAGTGGAGACTAGCGATGCGAAGCATATTTGCCGGCTAATTGTATTGAGCTGCCGCAAAATTGGTACGATGGCGGCCATGCTTCCAGTTTTGCCAGTGATTCGCAAGTCCGGAAATGCGTGGTGCCGACGGTCACGAACGAGTCTTCGCCGAGCGACCGGCCTGCGGCATCGCCAGTGCCGTGGCAAGCGCCGCGACGACAAGGCAGAGTGCGATCACCTCACGGGCACCGATCTGCTCTCCAAGAACCAACGCGCTGGAGTAGACGCCGACGATGGGGATGGCGAGTGTGCCAAGCGCCGCGATCGCCGCCGGCAGCACACGCACCAGAGCAAACCACATCGTATGGCAGACAAACATCGCAACGACGACCGAATATGTGAAACCCATGAGACCGCGAACACTGATCATCGACAGGTCTACGGGAAGTTCGAATATGAACATGCCTGCAACAACCGGCAGGCTGCCGAGAAGCAGTTGCCAGCCCGTCAAGACCAGGATCGGCATCGTCCATTCCCGGGTCTTCATGACGACCGTACCCAGCGCCCAGGAGAAGGCGGCAGCGAGCATGAAGGACGCCCCGAGTGGAGCAGCACCAAGTGCCCGAAGGTCGGGTCCTATCAAAACTGCCAATCCGGCAAGGCCCAATGCCAATGCGGTAATGCGTCGAGACGTTAACGCGTCCTGCAAAATGAAGCGGCTCAGCAGCACGGCCCACAGCGGCATGGTAAAGGCGATAATCACGGCCCGTCCGGCCTCGATCAACGTCAGCCCGTAGGCCGACAGCACATGCCAAATGGTGATGTTGAACAACGATATGACCAGCAGCATGGCTCCGCTGCGCCGCGGAATGGCCAGGCTGTGGCCGGCGATGCGCCCGATGGCAAGCAGACCGACGCCGCCGATGACCAGGCCGATGCCGCGAAATGTCCAGGGCGGTATCTCGGTCAGAGCCAACTTCATGGCCGGCCAGTTACTCCCCCACAGCACTGCCAGGAGCGCGATCATGGCAATACCCGTTAGCGGAGCTATCGCGCCACCTGAGCCGTTTTGCTTCTCGTCTTCTGCCGGGCTCATATGAGCTGCTCCGAAATCGCCAGACTTGGCCGCCGTGCGCACATAGCATGTGCGGTGGTTATCCGACAGAGCCGACTGGCACCAAGGCCACCTTCACTTCATGGAGCACAATTGCTAGTGGTTGTAGATACGGCAGCTAGACACTGACTGGTAGGGTGGATCAGATGACTAGGAGCAAATGAAATGGCGGCTGACGAGTCCCAGCGGATTGTAGCGGCACTCCAGAAGGTGATGCCTATCGCCAGTGAGCATCTGACGCTTGGCGATGGGAAAATTGGCCTGGTTATCGTCGACGAGGTGAACGGCTTTGCTTCCGTCGGCGGTGGTAATCTTGCGCCGCCGGTCGAAAATGCACAGGTCTCGGACATGGTGCGTGAGACCGATCGCCTGGCGCGCGAGTTT